>NZ_JBNCKT010000052.1:0-37888 GCF_049841675.1 Micromonospora sp. DT4 | reverse complement strand
CCACCGGCAGTCGGGCGCGTTGGGCGAGTTGTTCGAGTAGATAGTTCAGAGCGGCGATGTCGGATTCGAGCGCGGGCTCGCTGGGATGCGGGGCGCAGAGCAGGACTACCGGGTGATCGGCGTCGGCCGCCTCGGTCAGTTGATTGACTAACGTGCGCCACGCAGGCGTGTGGGACTCGCCGATCACGTACACGTCGGAGTGCTTGGTGACACCATCGCGCAGCCGCACCGACCAACTCGGCGCACTGGTCGCCTTGGCGTTCTCGACATCACCTGAGCGTTGCTCGGAGTCCGAGTGCGCGAGGACGTCCGGCTCGGTGGCTGCGGCGAGTCCGTCGGATGGGTAGACGACGGGTTCGCCCGCAGGGGTGGCTATCGCGGCCTGGTCGACCGTCGGTTGTGGGATCTCGTGCGACAGTGCGATGAGGGCCAGTCCGGTTGTGTCCCGGGGCAGCCGTCCCAGCTGACCCGTCTGCGGGTCGATGACGGCGACTCCGTGCTCATCGCGGATGCCTACAAGAACGTGGTTGACCTGCCCCGGAGGTCGACGTACAGCGATAAACGCCCGTGATCCGGCAACGGCTGCCCGTAGCGCCCGCACGCCTGCCTCAATGGTCGGGATCTCATACACCCGGTGCTGACCATCGGCCAGATTTAACAGCTGCTGCTGATAGTTGAGTAGGTCACCGCCGTGCAGCGGATCGGTGGTGGCCGCCTGATACACCACCGTCCCGTCCTCGAATGACATATCCAGGCAGAGCGCGGCGACGACACAGTTAGTCTCGTGCCCGCCGCCAGCGACACGACCGGGATTGATTTGATCGAGCCAGCCATACACCTCACGCAACGACTCGTTGGTGTGGTCAGACGGCACTTCCCACGTCTCGACATCAACACCAGCCAACCGCCCGAACCGTGCGGTGCGAATATCCCAGACCTCTCCCGCACCCTCCGGCCTTGACGACGACCCGGTCCACACTTCTGTCGTGACGGCAGGGTCGGTGGAAGCGGCCATCATGCCCGGCGTGGACGTGCCTGTCGGATCGGTCGACACGTCAGCGAGGACCGGACCTGTCAACGGTGTTCTGCCCCAAGTCTGATCGAGCCAGTCATACGCCTCACGCCGCAGCTCGTTAGGGTATTCAGACGGCACTTCCCACAGCTCCCCCGTGCCGTCCGACTCGCTGGGCTGCTCCCGCACCGATGCTGGCGGCACAACGGCCACCCCCACACCAGAACCAGACGAGGTAGACGACACAGACGGGCCAGCCAAACCCGACGCCTCTTCAGGCGCCATCAACGTATCAATATGCTCACCGTCCCGCGCGGGCACGACAGTTATCCCGCATTTCTCCATGGCGGCAGCAATCACACCCCCTGGATCGCTATATCCGTAGCGTATTATGCTGTGCACCCAAATACCAACTTTAACGATCTCTCCCGTACGCGGAACGGGCCATTTCGTTGACTTGGCGAGGATAGACCCGCGCTCGTCGGGATTCTTCTCATACCAATCAAGCAACGCAGCAATGCTGTCGTTCACCGCATCGGCGCGTTGCTGCCCTGTCACAGAAGGAAGGTCCGGCGAAATCTTCACGAGATTGCCAACGCGAGAGGGCTCGAATCCCAAGCTTTCCAGGGCATCGTAAAGATCGTCCCCCCAAGCATATAACCCAGACTCTTGCAACTTGTGCAGATCTCTGCCAAGTGGGTAGTAGCTCTCCTCTCTGGCGATGGTCGGGACAAAGTCTTGAGAGGGCATTTTGCCGAGGTGGCTGGGGTTTTCTGCTACCCAAATTTTGAGAAATCTTACTAGCTCCATATGCCTGCCGAACTCCGCTCGCCCTCTAAATGGCCGAGGTCGAGTGAAAGGTCGGATAGTTTCGGTCCTGGTTGGGGCGTCACGGAATTTGTGGTGTCGATGAGGCTGCACCAAGCCGGGCACTTCTAATGTCAGTGTAGTAATACGCCGGCCACCCTCCGCGAGTACGGGAGTTATATCGCATCTCTCCATGGCGGCAGCAATCACACCCGTCGGATCGTCAATTCCCTTAGCTCTTATTTCGTGCACCGAAGCGCCAAGTGGAAGGGTCCTCGTCGTACCTGGAAAGGTCCAGTCCTGTTCCCGGCGGGGGACCGCCCTGTACTCGCCGGAATTATTCTCATACCAGTCAATCAAAGTAGCAACCATGTCGCTCACACGCATTTCTTCCGTGAGCGCTCGGCGGCGAGGGCCGGTGGAAGCGGCCATCATGCCCGGCGTGGACGTATGCGCCGGATCAGTCAACACGTCAGTGAGGACCGAACCCGTCACCGGTGGTCCCACCCGAACCTGCCCGCCGTCGATGGCGAGCAACCGTCCCGACTCATCGGCGGGTAGCAGGATCGGTCCTGCCAACGCCGACGCCGCACCAGATAGCCGCTCACCCCGCGACCCGCCGGTCGGCCGGAACGGGATGTAGCGGCTGGCGTCGTCGTTGGCTTGGGTCTCCACCAACCACCAGTCCTCAACCGACGGCCGGTGAATGATCACCAGGTGCTGCGGGTGACCAGGACGACGCACCCACGCCACCGTCGAATACCCCACCCCCAACCCCGCAAGGTCCGTGAGCCTCGCGGGCGCGAACACACCACCCAACCGGGCCGCGACCCCGGCCGCGGACCTGACCGGCACATCATCACTGGCCGCTCCCGCCACACCTAGCCCGGTCAACACCGCGCCCACCCGGAACACACAATCCGCCGTCTGGCTATCCCACCGCGGCAAACCCTGCACCGCCTGCCGCAACTGCAGCGCCGCCACACCCTTAAAAACGTCCGAGGCAGCCCGCAGCGCCTCACCAATCACCGCACCCGCCGACCCCCCCGCCACATGCTCAACCGGCAACACCACCACCGCGCCATCCCCACCAGGAAACGGCACCACCCGCGAACCCCACCGCGCGACACCAACCCCCGCCGCACGAACCAGAACCGGCACACCAAGACGCTCACCACGCCCCACCACGACATCCACACCAAGCCCACGCCCCACCGGCACCAACACCATCCGCGCCGTCACCTCAACCGGCTCAACACGCAACACCTCCCTCACAACCGCAGAACCCCACACAGCCCCATCAACATGAACCAGATGAACCCCGCCAACCGGCACGGCATCACGCACCACCGCCGGCACCTCACCACCAACACCCCACCAGCGACCAGAAGGCACCCACGTCGTCAGAAACTCCACACAACCCACCACAGCCGCCTCCACCACAACACTCACCCCACACCAACCACCAACCACGATCAGTACAAGGCAACTCACCACCACCGATACTGTCAAGCCACACTGGCCCCAACCCGGACCGAACCGCAGCCGACTGCCCCTACGGCACCAACACCGACATCCGCGCGGTCGCCGCTGGTGAGCACGGCTACCACGAGAACGACCTGCACTACGTCCGGCGCAGGCGTCGACGACCGTGGAGGACGTCGCCCGCTCGCGGTGGCCCACCGTGTACGCCGGGTCAGCCTCGACCTACCAGGGCGGGCGCTCCTGGTGCACCGCGTCCCGACGCGCGGCCTCGACCAGGCGGTGCGCGCACTGGTGCCCGCCGTCGCGGTCCGGTTCGTGGACGCCGCGCACTCCGAGGCGACGATCAGCGAGTGGTTAGAGCGCGTGCGCGCGGACTTTGACTATTGGGCGTGCCGGGGGATCCCGCTGCACAGCACCGGTCCGAAGATCGGCGAGTGCGTGACGGTCGGGATTGACCACCCGCAGCGCGACGCCGGGAAGCTGCACGCCCGATACCCCCTGCTTGGCAGCTTCTCCTTGGCGTCGATGGCGACCAGCACGGGACCGAGATCCTGACACTGATTCATCGCTCAGGAGGTGCGGCCTCAGGGGGTTGGCACGGCGGGTGCGGCTGCCCGGGAGGCCGCGTGCAACCGCAGGACACCGGCGGCTGTCGCGCCGATGCCGGTCACCAGCACCACCACGACCATGCCTCGGGCGACCTCGGGCGACCAGGGCACCGGAGCGATGGACCGGGCGAAAACGGCGGCGTTCGCCACCCCGGCGAAGAGCCCCAGGCACGCCCCGGCCAGCGCGATCACGAAGTCCGCGGCAGGCCGGCGGGCCAGCGCGTACCAACCGGCGGCGAGTGCCCCGAGGCCGGTGAGCAGCGACCAGACCTGGCCGCCCAACAGTCCGCCGACCACCCCTCCGACGCCCTGGGCGCCCGCGTCCAGCTCCCGCCCGACCGGGTAGACGACCGCGACCGCGCCGCCGACGACCAGCAGCACGCCCACCGCGGACAGCGCCCGGGGGCCGGCCGACGAGGCGGCGGCGAACAGGCCGAGTGCCCCCACCGCGAGCAGTCCGACGATGCTCACCGCCCACCAGGTGTACGCGTCGGGCGGCGGCACCCAGTCCAGGGTGCCGCCGATCGTCAGCGGATCGGTGCCGTCGCGCAGCGGTACCGTCCAGTCCCGGACGCGGTGCTCGCGCTCCGGCGCGGCGCGTACCGCCGCCGGTGGCGTCGACTCCTGCCACAGCGCCCGTTGGTCGTGCCAGCGTGCCGTGGTCCCGTCGGCGATGCGCCGCCAGGACGGCGGGGCTGCCGGGTCGGCGTCGGGCGGGAGCGCGGTGTCGCCGGCGAGGGTGCGGTTCAGGTAGGTGGCGGGGGAGTGCGCGTTCTCGAAGACGCCGTCGGGGCCGACCCGCAGGTACGACTCTCCGGAGTAGCCGATCACCTCGACCGCCCGGCCGGTGTGGTTGGTCAGTTCCAGGCGGGCGCCCGCCTCGATCACCCGTACCGTCAGCCCGGGCCGGGCCGGCGTGACGCCGGTGACGCGGGTGCGGTAGTCGGTGCCGTCTGGGGCGTCTGCGCCGTGTGCGGCGGCGGGCGCCGCGGTGAGCAGGGTAGCCGCGCAGGTGGCGGCGGCGATCAGGCCGGCGCGCGCCAGGACGCTACGGATCACTTGCCGGCCGCCGTCACGGCCGCCGTGAGGCCCTGCGGGGTGCGGTCGGCGAGTGGTTGACCGTTGACCAGGATGGTGGGCGTGCCGGTGACGTCGCTGCGGCTGGCCTCCTCGGTGACGTGCTCGGTCCACGTCTTGTACGTGCCCTCCTTCACGCAGTCGCCGAACGAGCCCCGGTCCAGCCCCACGCCGACGCCGATGTCGATCAGCTCGTCGTTGCTGAGCCCGGCGCTGCCCTCGGGTGGCTGCTTGGCGAAGAGCGCCTTGGCGTACTCACGGAACTTGCCGCCGACCGCCGCGCAGCCGGACGCGGCCGACGAGCGGCTGGAGTACTCGGTGGTGGAGAAGCGGTTGAGGTACGCGACCGGGTGGTAGACCACCTTCGCCTTCTTCTCGGACGCCAACTGCTCCAGTGTCGCGCCGCTGCTCTGCTCGAACTGGTTGCAGGCCGGGCAGAGGAAGTCCTCGTAGACGTCCACGGTCACCGGCCCGCCGCCGGTGACGATGCCGGTGCCGGGCCCGTTGGCGCCGGGCGGGGTGGTGAAGCTGTCCGAGCGCTGGTTGGACCAGACGGCCCAGCCGATCAGGCCGGCGATGACCAGGACGGCGACGGCGGCGGCGGACACCCAGATCGTGCGGCGGCGGCGTCGTTCGCGGGCCAGTTGCTCGCGGACGACCCGGGCCGCGTCCCGCTGGCCCTTGCGACTACTCATCCTCGTCCTCCACGACGGGTTCGGCGGACAGCCATCCATCCACCGACACGGGCGTACGGGGCCAGATCACCAGAAATCCGGCCAGTACCAAGAATCCCAGGTCCCGCAGGATCTCCGGGAGGTAACTCGGGGCCTGACCCTCGGCGAGCTGGCCGCCGCTGCCGAAGCAACCGCAGTCGATGGCCAGGCCACGCGCCCAGGCCGAGGAGATCCCCGCGATGAAGACCAGCAGCAGCGCGGCGGAGATGGCCGCGCTGAGCCGGGTGGCCAACCCGAGCAGCAGCAGCACGCCCAGGGCCAGCTCGACGAAGGGCAGCGCGGCGCCGATCACGGTGGCGCCGTCGTACGGCAGCACCTGGTACGCGTTCACGGCCCGACCCGAGGCGGCCAGGTCACCGACCTTCGACGCCCCGGCGACGAGCCAGACAGCGGCGAGGCCGAGGCGGGCCGCCGTGCCGAGCCAGGGCCGGACGGCCGCCCAACGGTCGAGCCGGGTGGGGGGTGCGGTCACGCTCATTTGTCGTCCCGTCTCCGCCGGAAGTTCCGGGCTCAGCCGGTGCGGGCGTCGCCGACGGCCTCGACCAGGTCGTCGCGGGCCCGGGCGACCCGGGACCGGATGGTGCCCACGGGCACTCCCTCGACGGCGGCGGCCTCGGCGTACGAGAGACCGAGCAGTTGGGTGAGCACGAATGCCGCACGTCGCTCGGGGCTCAGCCGCCGCACGAGGTCGTTGGCGCCGAGCTGCCCGGCCGGATCGGGGTGCGGGTGGTCGGTGTACGCGTTCGCGGCCAGCCGCTCGTCGAGGCGACGACGGCGGATCACCGTCCGGAGGTGGTCGGCGCAGGCCCGCCGGGCGATGCCGAGCAGCCACGTCCGGGCGCTGGACCGGCCCTCGAACGCCGGGAGGGCCTTGAACGCCCGCAGGTACGTCTCCTGGGCGAGGTCGTCGGCGCTGTCCGGGCCCACCAGGGCGGCGGCGAAGCGCCAGACCTCGGCCTGGGTCAGCCGGACGAACATGGCCTGGGCGGCGGCATCGCCGTCGCGCGCGGTCAGGGCCGACTCGGTCGCCGGGTCCCGGGCGACGTCACCGGTCGGACCGGCCGGGCCGGTGTCACGCGGGACGGGGATCACGACAAGCCAGGTTACGCGGCGCCGGGTGCGACGTCAGGGACCTTCGGCCCTTGGATGGTCTGCGACACGTCGGGAACTTTTCCCCGTCGTCAACCGACTACCTGCTCATGACACGCGACCTCTCCCGCGCGGCGCTGGCGGCTGAGCGGACTTGAGCCGTTCGCCCGACTCGGCTCGCCGAGATCCAGTGGGGTCGGCGACCATGGCAGGCATGACTGTCGCCCCCCGCCGCTGGGCCGCCCGGTTGGCTGCCGCCGCCGGCCTACTGGTCACCGTCGTCGCCCTAATGATCGCGCCAGCCACCCCGGCCAGCGCCCACGCGGTGCTGTCGAGCAGCAGCCCGGCCGCCTCGTCCGTGGTGCCGAGCGGCCCGTCCGAGGTGGTGCTCACGTTCAGCGAGTCGGTTCGCAAGGTCCCCGACAAGGTCCGGGTGATCGCGCCGGACGGTTCCCGCGCCGACCGGGGCGAGCCGTCGTTCGACGGCGCTGTGGTGACCATCCCGGTGGATCCGGCCGCCGGCCGCGGCACCTACCTGGTGAGCTTCCGAGTGATCTCCGCCGACAGCCACCCGGTCTCCGGCGCGTTCACCTACTCGGTGGGCGCGCCCTCGACACCGCCGGTCGACACCGGCAACGACAGTCGGGCCAACCCGGTGGTGGGTACGGCCGTGAAGGTGGCCCGGTTCCTCGGGTACGCCGGTCTGGTGCTGCTGGTCGGGCCCGCCCTGGTGCTGGCCGCGCTGTGGCCGCGGCGGCTCTCCCGGCGGGGGCCGACCGGGCTGGCCTGGGCCGGTCTCGGCCTGGTGGCGCTGGCCACCCTCGCCGACCTGTGGTTGCAGGTGCCCTACACCGCCGGTGGTGGCCTCTTCGAGGTGACCGGTGAGGGGTTCGGCAGCATCCTGGGCAGCACCTTCGGCGCCGCCCACCTGGTCCGGCTCGGCCTGCTGGCCGCGGCGGCGTTCCTGCTGCGGCCGCTGCTGGCCCGCCCGGCCGGCCGCACCGACGCGATCATCCTGGCGGTGCTCGGTGTGGCGGGCCTGCTGACCTGGCCGCTGGCCGGGCACCCGGCGGCCTCCCCGGCTCCGGCGGTGTCCGTGGTGGTCGACGCGGTCCACCTGGGCAGCATGGCGGTCTGGCTGGGCGGCCTGCTCATGCTCGCGGTCTTCCTGCTGCGCCAGGCCGACGAGCGGGAGCTGAGCGCGATCCTGCCGATCTGGTCGCGTTGGGCAGCTCTCGCCGTCTCGGCACTGCTGCTGGCCGGCACCGTGCAGGCGTTGATCGAGGTGGCCACGCTGGACGCCCTGTTCAGCACCACGTACGGGCGGCTGCTGCTCGCCAAGATCGGACTGTTCGCGATCGTGATCGCCGTGGCCGCGTACTCCCGGCAGTTGGTCCGTCGGCGCGTGGCCGCGCAGCGGCCGGTGCCGGTGCGCCGGGCGGTCCTGGTGGAGTTGGCCGTCACCGCCGTGGTGCTGGCCGTCTCCGCGACCCTGGTGCAGACCACGCCCGCGCGTACGGCGGCGGCCGAGTCGTCCGGCATCGAGGCCGGCCTCTTCACCACCACCCTGTCCAGTCCGCTCTTCTCCATGCAGGTCGAGCTGAGCCCGGCCGAGCGGGGCAACAACTCGGTGCACCTGTACGCGTACGGCAAGGACAACCAGCCGCTGCCGGTGGTGGAGTGGCGGGCGACCGCCGCGCTGCCGTCGGCCGGGATCGAGCCGATCGACGTGCCGCTGCTGCCGTTGACCGACAACCACGCGTACGGCGACGTCAGCCTGCCGGCGGCCGGCGAGTGGCAGCTGAAGATCACCGCTCGCATCACCGACATCGACCAGGCCACGGTGACCGCCACCGTGCCCATCCGTTAGAGAGGTCCACGACACCCATGACCCGACTCCGGCGCACCGCAACCGCCGCTGCCGCCCTGGCGTTCACCGCCGTCGCCACCGCTGTGCTCGGCTTCGCCGGGCCGGCCTCCGCCCACGTCACGGTGAACCCGAAGGAGGCGACCCAGGGCGGCTACGCCCGGGTGGCGTTCCGGGTGCCGAACGAGAGCGACACCGCTTCGACCACCAAGCTGGAGGTGGTGCTGCCGGAGAACGCCCCGGTCGGCTCGGTGTCGACCATCCCGGTGCCCGGCTGGACGGTGGCCACGGAGAAGCGCAAGGTGGACCCGCCGATCGAGGTGCACGGCAGTCAGCTCACCGAGGCGGTCTCGAAGATCACCTGGACGGCCACGGGTGACGCGGCGGTCAAGCCGGGGCAGTTCCAGGAGTTCGGCGTCTCGATGGGGCCGCTGCCGAAGGTCGGGTCGATGGTCTTCAAGACCCTCCAGACGTACTCCGACGGCAACGTCTCCCGCTGGATCGACGAGCCGCAGCCGGGCGGCGAGGAGCCGGAGAAGCCCGCCCCGGTGCTGACCCTCACGGCCGCCGCGTCGTCGGCGTCGGCCGCCCCGTCCGCCGCGGCCGTCGCCGCGTCGGACGATGACGACGACGAGAACGTGGGCGCCGCGATCGGCCTCGGCGTCGCCGGCCTCGTCACCGGTCTGGCCGGGCTGGCGTTGGGCGGGTTTGCGTTCGCCCGGACCCGACGGGCGCCGGTCGCCAAGTCCTGACCTCGTCGCGCACCGCTGGCCCGCCGGACAATCCGGCGGGCCACCGTGCTTTCCGGGACCGATGCTGGCCGTGCCGTGGATATCCCCTGATCAGCGGGCGTACGTCGGTAAGGTCGGCCGGGTATCTGGCTATGGAGGGGGACGGTGCGAATGCGGTTCGTGCGGGTGATCGCCGGAATGCTGTTGTTGGTCATCGGAATTCCAGCGCTGTTCGCCGGCGGCGGGCTGTGGCTGGTTGCCCGGCACGCCGACCCCGGTGGGACCTTCGCCGCCCGGTTCGAGACCGTCCGCACACCGGGCTACGCGGTCGTGGTCACCGATCTCGACCGGCTGCTGCGACGGGAGGCGCCCTTCGCGCGCGGCGCGCAGACCGGTCTGCGGCTCGACGCCCGGACGCCCGACGGTCCGGCCTTCGTGGGGCTGGCACCGACCGCCGAGGTGCGCCGCTGGCTGGAGCCCGTGCCGTACGCCTCGGTCCGCCGGGTGGCGCTGGCCCGGGGTCCGCTGCCGGTCCGCACGGACCCGACGGTCCCGGCCGCGGTCCCGCCCGCCGATGCGGTCCGCCCGCCGCTGGGTCTCCCGTTCTGGGTACGCGAGGGGGTCGGCACTCTGGAGTGGAGCGCCGACGACCTCACTGGCGAGGCGATGAGCCTGGTGGTGATGCGCCCGGACGGTCGTGCCGACCTGAGCCTGGACCTGCGTGCCGAGCTGCGCGCGGGTTGGGTCGGCCCGGTCACCTGGGGTCTGCTGGCGGCGGGAGTGCTGCTGGTGGCGTGCGCGGTGCTGCTCCTGCTGCGCCCACCGCGTCCGCGCGAGGTGGTCTTCGTGGTTGAACCGGACCAGGTGCCGGTGCTCGCCGGCCGGCTCGGGGTCACGTCGCTCAGCGGCCTGGGCGCCCGGGATCCTCATCCCGCCCGGTCGATGCCGGCCATGCGGCAGCTCGCCCCGGTCGGCTTCGGCGCGGCCGAGTGGTCCCGATCGGCGATCGGTGCGGAACCGGCCCGGCCGGTCACCCTTGCCGACCTGGACGCTCCCGGCGGGCCGCCCCGGCCGGCGGAGGGCCGGTTGCCGCGGCTGCCGGAGGTGGCGTTGAGCCTGGCGTGGCCGCCGAACGACGCCGAGCCCACGGCGCGGCCGGTGCCGGAGGACTGACGCGGCGAGTGGCCCTGCGCGCTGCCGACGCGGAGGGCCACTCTCACCGGGGGAGCGGTGCTACCCGAGCGACGCTTGAGATACCTGGGTCCAGGTTAACGCCGACGGTCGTTACTGGGGAGTTGTGTCCATTTGGTGCGACTTTTCCACGGTGCGGGTCGGGCGGGCCACGCGGACCGGCAGGACCACCAGAAGCAGCAGGCTGAGCAGCACGTAGCCGTTGCGCAGCAGGAAGTCGACCGGGTCGTCGGTGCGGACCGGCGCCACGCCCCAGTCGTGGAACGACACCACGCCGTAGATGATCAGCGCGGCGGTGCCGATGGCGAGCCCGGCGAGCCACTGCCGTCGGCGGAACTCCTGCGGCCGGTTCGCGCGCAACGCCGCATCGGCGAGCAGCACCACGGCCGGCACGAACCAGTAGATGTGGTGGGTCCAGGTGATCGGGCTGACCAGCGCACCGACCAGGCCGGTCAGGGTCAGGCCCGTCAGCCCGTCACCGGCGCGCGCCGCCCGGACCGCCCGCCACAGGCCGTAGCCGGCCACCACCGCGACCACCAGGAGCCACAGCAGCCGGTCCGGCTTCTCCGGCGCGGTGAACCGGCTGAGCAGACCGAAGAGCGACTGGTTGCCGGTGTAGTCGGTACGCCCCACCCGGTCGTTGTCCCACAGCTCCTGCGTCCAGAACCGCCACGAGTCCCCGGGCGCGACCGCCGCCGCCAGCAGGGTCGCCGCCGCCGCCGTCGCGCTCGCCACCGCGGCGGCCCGCCATCGGCGGGTGGCCAGCAGGTACACGATGAAGATGCCCGGGAAGAGCTTGAGCGCCGTCGCCAGCCCCACGCCGACCCCGGCCCAGCGTCGCGCCTGCGGTACGGCGAACAGCAGGTCGGCCAGGATCAGCACGACCAGCAGCATGTTTATCTGTCCGAACGTGATCGTCTCGCGCGTGCTCTCCACCGCCAGCACCAGCAGCACGGCGACCGTCAGGGTGAACGTCCGAGGCAGGTTGTGGCGGGCGATCACCGGCGTCACCAGCCACCGGGTGGTCAGCACGACGGCAGCCACCGTGAGCACCGTGAAGATGGCCACGGTGGCGCCGAGCCGGAGTAGCCCGAACGGCCACAGCAGCAGCGCGCTGAACGGTGGGTACGTGAAGTACAGCTCACCCTGCACCCGGTCGGGCTGGACGTAGTCGTAGAGCGGGTGACCGGCCGTCCACCAGTCCATCGCCGACATGTAGATCTTCAGGTCGAAGAAGTCGTGCACCCGCCCGGGCAGGTAGAGCGCCGGCAGCACGGCGACCAGCGCCACGATCGCGACCAGCCGACGGACCGTACGGCCGCCGGGATCGTCGTCGGTGACGGCGGGCGGTGCGATGGGTTCGGCTGGCACTTGAGAAACCCTAGCGGTCCACCCGCCCGAGAGCGTGCAGCCGCGGGGCGTGGGCTGCGCGTAGGCTGTCCCGGTGGCTGACCTCCTCGTCTGGATCGACTGTGAGATGACCGGGTTGGACCTCGGCAGTGACAAGCTGATCGAGGTTGCGGCGCTGGTTACCGATCCCGACCTCAACGTGCTGGGTGATGGTGTCGACGTGGTGATCCACGCCGACGAGGCGGCATTGGAGGCGATGCCGGAGATCGTCCAGACGATGCACGCCAAGTCCGGCCTCACCGAGGAGGTCCGTCGTTCGGCGGTCACCCTGGCCGAGGCCGAGGACCGGGTGCTGGAGTACGTCAGCACCTTCGTCAAGGACCCGCGTACCGCGCCGCTGTGCGGCAACTCGATCGCCACCGACCGCGGCTTCATCGCCCGGGACATGCCCCGCCTCGACGCGCACCTGCACTACCGCATGATCGACGTGTCGTCGATCAAGGAACTCTGCCGCCGCTGGTACCCCCGCGTGTACTTCGGTCAGCCGCAGAAGGGCCTGGCGCACCGGGCGCTCGCCGACATCCGCGAGAGCATCCGCGAGCTGGAGTACTACCGTCGGACCATCTTCGTGCCGCTGCCCGGCCCGGACGTCGAGACCGCCAGGGGCATCGCCGCCGAGCTCTGACCGGTGCCGCTCGGCCGGCGGGGAACCCGCTGGACGCCGTGCGCGGTGGTGGGGCTATTATTGGTCCGCACGCCGCGCGGGGTGATCGACCGGGCGTCGGAGGCATGGTGGCTGTAGCTCAGTTGGCAGAGCACCGGGTTGTGGTCCCGGTTGTCGTGGGTTCAATTCCCATCAGTCACCCCATATCTCAGGCCCCCTCCTCGGAGGGGGCCTGAGTCGTTGTGCGGGCCACCTTCGGTGGATGACCCACTCCGTTTACCGAAATCCGGGGTGTCCCCGCTGACGGGTCACCCCGGATTCCTGGAACCCGAGTCGATGGTGCGTGTGGATCAGGCGGTTGGCGTGGGCGACGGGGTGGTGGCGCCGTCCGGGCTCGCCGAGGCGTCCGGGCTCGCCGAGGCGTCCGGGTCGTACGGCAGGGCGCTGTCCTTGACGTACTCGTCCCAGCTCATGTTCCAGTCGGTCCAGCCGTTGCCGTTCTTGATCTTGGTTTCGGTGCCCTTGACGGTGATCGGGTCGCCGACCTGGGTGTTCTTGAACAGCCAGTCGCCGTTGGCCATCGATACGTTCACGCAGCCGTGCGAGACGTTGACGCTGCCCTGCTGTCCCTCGGACCAGGGGGCCGCGTGGATGAACTCGCCGCCATAGGTGAGGCGCTGCGCGAAGTCGATCTTGGCACGGTAGCCGTCCTGCGGGCCCAACTCCTCGAACGTGTCGAAGACGGTCTTGCGCAGCTTCTCCATCACGACCATCGTCCCGCTGGACGAGGGGGTGCTCTTCTTGCCCAGGCTGACCGGAAGGGTCTTGATGACCTTGCCGTCGCGGGTCACCGTCATCCGCTTGGTCTTGTTGTCCACCGTCATGATCAGCGACGGACCGATCTTGATGTCCACCGAGAGGTCCGTGCGACCGTAGTAGCCGTCGCCCATCGGCAGGCCACCGGCCTGCACCCGGTACGAGACCTTGCTGTTCGCCTTCCAGAACTGCTTCGGCCGGTACCGGATCTCGGTCGGGCTGACCCAGTGCCAGATGCCCTCCTGGGCCGGCGTCGAGGTCACCGTCATCCGGCGCTGTACGTCGTCGCGGTAGTCCTCCGGGACGGCGTGGTCGAACGTGACGATCAGCGGCATCCCGACACCGACCTGCTGGTTGTCGCCGAGGAAGCTGCTCACCCGGATCTGCTTGTCGGGCTTGGCCATCGTGGTGAAGGCGCTGGTCGCGGTGGCCGGTCGGCCGTCGTCGCCGGTGGCCGTGACCGTGGCGGTGTAGCTGGTGCCGTACTCCAGGGCCCCGCTCGGCAGCCACGACTTGCCGTCCGCCGCGAGGGTCCCCTCGACCGCCTTCCCGGCTGCGTCCTTGAGCTCGACGGTCGTCTTCTGGGCGTCCTTTGTGCTGAAGGTGATGCCGGTGGACGCGGGCACGTCCTTGGCGTCCGCCGCCGGTTCGGCGATGGTCGCCGACGCCTTGGGCGCTGGGCTCTCGGCGCCGCCCTGCCACGAGGACGGCTTGCCGCCGTCGCCGTTGGTGCAGGCGGCGGTGAAGGCCAGCGCTACGGCGAGGAGCCCGGCCGCGAGCACGCGACGTCGCCCACGGGGCCGGATCAGTCGGTCCTGGCTAGCTCGCATAATGTCCTCACAGTCGTGGTCGCTGACCCATCGTCTCCTAAAGACGTGTCAGAACCGGTCCTGGTTGCCGAGGGTGAACAGAAACACGCCAATCACGGTGCCGGATTTTTGCTACTATCCAGCGTTTCGTGATCCGGGCTCGTCTTCCTGCCGGAGTTGAGGGGTCGCCCACTGCCGTCGTTAGGTCGTGGGCAGAGTAAGGGTACGCGCCGGCCCGCGCCATCGGCAGGGCCGGCGCGATGACGCCGGTCGCTCAGAGCGCCGGGCCGGATCCACCCTTGGGTACCGGCAGCGCGCTGCCCTTGATGAACTCCGACCAGCTCAGACTCCACGCGGTCCAGCCGTTACCGGCGACGATCTTGCGCTCGGTGCCCTTGATCGTGATCGGGTCACCGATCCGGGTCTTCTCGAACAGCCACTTGGCGTTCGCCGTCGACACGTTCACGCAGCCGTGCGAGACGTTCTGCCGTCCCTGCACGTGCTCCGACCAGGGCGCGGCGTGGATGTACTCGCCGCCCCAGGTGAGCCGCTGGGCGAACTGGATGTCGGCGACGTAGCGGTTGGCCGGGTCCGGATCGTCGCGGGTGTCGAAGACCGTGGCCTCCTTCTTCTCCATCACGACCATCGTGCCGCTCGACGATGGGGTGCTCCTCTTGCCCAGGCTCACCGGGATCGTGCGCGTCAGCGCGCGGTTCTCGTAGACCGACATCTTCTTGGTGGCGTTGTCGACCTTCATCACCAACGACCGGCCGATCTTGGCGGTGGCCTTGCGGTCCATGTCGCCGTACTTGCCGTTGCTCAACGGCACCCCGGCCAGCGCGATCCGTACGGTGATGGTGGTGCCCGGCTTCCAGTACTCCGGGGCGCGGTAGTACGCCTGTGTGCCGTTGTCGACCCAGTACCAGGCGCCCGGCTGCGGCGGATCGGTCTTGACGAACATCCGCTTCTGCACCGCCGCCCGGTCCTTCTTGGGGATGCCCGGGTGGAACTCGGTGACCACCGGCATGGCGACGCCGTAGCTCTTGTCGTCGAAGAGGTACAGGCCAGACCCGATGGTCGACTTCGGCTTGGCCATCGTGGTGAAGTTGCTGGTGCCCTGGCTGCTCGTGCCGTCCGGCGCGCTCGCCGTCACCGTGGCCGTGTACTTCGTCCCCCACTTCAGCGGAGCGGACGGCACCCAGGCCGAGCCGTCGGCGCGGAGCTTCCCCTCCACGGTGCCACCACCGGCCGCGGTCAGGGTGACCGCGGACACCTCTCCACCACTCGGGAGCTTGGCGCTGATCTCCGTACTCACGGGCTTGTTCTTCGTGCCGTCGGCCGGGCTCAACGTCAGCGTCGGCCCGCTGGGCGTGCTCGGCTCGCCGCTCGTCGACGGCGCGGCCGAATCGGGTGCGGCACTCGCATCCGCCGACGTCCCGCCGACGAACTCCGGCTTCTTCTGCTCGTCGCCGCACCCGGTCAGTGCCAGCGACGCCGCCAGGGTCAGCGCGCCCACCACCGCCCCGGCTCGCCTGAACCGTGCCATCCCCACCTCTGTTCTCGCGTACCTGGCGGACATCGTGCCGTACCAGCGCCCGGACCCACGCCCCCGTCCCGAGCGTGGCAGCCTGTTTGTGGGTTTATGCCCGTTAAGCTCGACCGAAGGGGGGAGCCGGGTAACCGGATTGGAGCCCGGGTTGGCGGGGTGCTAATGTTCTCTCCGTTGCCGACGAGCGCCGCTAGCTCAACTGGCAGAGCAGCGGACTCTTAATCCGCGGGTTCGGGGTTCGAGTCCCTGGCGGCGCACCAACGATCAAGGCTCTGACCTGGGTATCTACCTGGGTCCGGGCCTTTTTCATTGCTACCGCTGATGGTCGGGTGTTCGGCGGGTGCTCGGGAGCCGTTGGACGGATACGGCTGGTCTGGGATTGTCCGCTGCGGTCGTGGACGGACTCGAGCAGTGGCTGCCTACGTTTCGGAGGTCAGCCTTGATCGCCGGCAACTGCGCGCGACTCATGGACAAGCCGGGCCGCTGTCTCGAACGCAGCCGTCCAGGGGAAGATTTTCTGTCGGTCGTTGCCGCTGCCGGGTGGGTGGGGCTCCCAGCCGTCGTCTTCGCCGAGCAGGACGCGTACGTGTTCGTGGCGGAGGTCTGCCACGGCGCGTTGGAAGGGTACGCGGGTGGCCAGGGCTGCGTTGACGAACGGGACGATGACTGTGGGTACCTGGCGTCCGATCAGTTCGGCGACTGAGGTCATGGCGTGGTTGTCGGCGATGCCGAGCGCGATCTTGTTGATGGAGTTGTAGGTCGCGGGGGCGATGACGAGGGCGTCGGCGGCGGGAAGCGTACGGCGACCCCCTGGGGACGTCTGGTAGGTGGACCTGACCGGGTGTCCGGTCATCGTCTCGATCGTTTCGGCGTTGATGAAGTCGGTGGCGCTGGGAGTGGCGGTGACCGCAGCCGTCCAGGATTTCTCCGTAGCTGCGGCGATCAGTTGCGTCACGTCGGAAGCAGGGCCGGCTCCGCAGACGACGATCCGAAGGTGGCCAGCGGTCATACCGGGATCCCGACGCGGTGGGCGAACTCGACGACCTCGGTACGGACGTGTCCCCGGCTGAGGACTGCGAGGTCACCGGCGATGCGCTGGACCGCCGGCCGGCACCGGAGTTCCTCGGGCGCCACGTCGTACGCGATGCGTAAGGCGTTGAGGCCGTGCTCGTAGCGTCCCCACTGGATGTAGGCGCGTGCCACGTCGACGAACAGCGAGGCTCTGCGTTCGGCGAGGTGAATCTTGTCCAGTGGCACCTGGCGGGCGAGGGTGATCGCGGTTCCGGCGTCGCCGAGGGTCAGGGCGATGTTGACCTGGTGGAGCTGGACGTTCGTGGCGCCGAAACCGGTCCACCTGTCGTTGCCGTCGTAGCCGAGCCGCGCGGCGGCACGGGTGGCTTCGTCGATCATGGCTTGCGCGCCGTCTCGGTCGTCGCTGCGTGCGGCGGCGATCGCACCGCGGAGCAGGAGGGCGCCGTAGACGGCCACCTGGTCGGTGGACCTGAGGTGGGTGTTTCGTTCGAGGGCGCCGGCCGCGTTCTCGGCCAGGTTCCCCGCCTGCCTGGTGTGGCCGTTGCTCATCAGGGCGTGGGTCATGATCCGCGCGCTGGTGGCCATTGCCACCGGGTCCTGGCTGGCCGCGCCGGCGTGGGCGCTTCTCTCGGCCGCCACCAGGGCCATGCCCCGGTCACCGACCTTGAGTAGCACGCTGCCGACGACGTGGTACAGGTCGCTGGCCAGGCCGTCGATTCGGATTCGCTGGTCGCCCTCGGCTTCCGCCCGCGTCGGTGCCAGGGCGGGTAGCAGGGTCGCGAGGCCGCCGAGAACCTGCTCGTACCGGCATGCCTGGTAGGCGGCCTTCGCGGTGGCCACGTCGCGGGCGAAATCTCGAAGGGGCAGGGCAACCGGCTCGGCGGCCAGGGCGGTCGGCGCTGAGACCAGCGCGTCGAGTAGTGGCGTGACGCCGGGAAGGGCAGCCATGCCGCCGACCGTCGCGCCCTGCAGGAACTGTCTACGCTGCACGTCACCGTCCGACTCGAAGCCAGGTTTGTCCCCGTCAGTATCGGCGTCCGCAGCGGCCGGCGGTCTGGTGGTAGCGGCAAGTGCACCGCTCGTGCCTTGTCGCCGCAGGGCATCGAAGCGTTCCAGAACGTCGGGGGCGGACCGGGCGAGCACCGTATCGAGCGCGGCCTGCATGTCGGCGCGTAGTTGAATGGTCTCGCCCTGGCTGCTCCACTTGGCCACCGTGCGTCGGGCCGCGCCCACGTATTCGGCGAAGCCGGTGACGCTCATTCGTAACGCTCGCCGCAGGGCGGTTGCGTCCTGGCCGGTCCAGTTGGTCACTGTGGCCATCGGATGTCCTCTCGATGGGACAGGTCAGCGTGCCGATCGTAGCGTCACGTGGCGTGCCGGCGGGTGCACCCCGAGTGCACCGCAGGGACATTCCCCATCGTCACGCTCTCCGGCGATTCTGAATCGGCCAGTCGCCCGTTCGTGACGAACGGGCGCCCCACCACCTTTTACGGTTTCCATCAGGGAGCGCCGAATGCAGCATGCCGCCACTCGAGGCCAGAGGCTTTTGACGCGTCGGCCGGTGGGCTCTCCAGCGACTCGAACGCGTGTGCCCGTGACTCCCCGTCTGCGTACTGCCACGAGGGCTACGCGGGCGGGTGACCGGCGGTTTGCTCCCGGCCGCCGCCCGGCGGCAGTGGGCTCGCCTTTCCCCAGGGGAGCCCACTGCTTGCCGGCGCCTACCTGCGGGAGGCGGCCATGACGGTATACGTCTCGCGCAACGCGACGACACGCGAACCATGGCGTCCGGAGCCGCCGAAACACGTTGGCCCGTCCGAATCGGAGCGGACAACCGAGCCGCCGTTGCTCACCCACGTGTGGCGTGAGCACTTCGAACGGCCGGCTCGGCAGGAGATGCGCCGATGACCGAAGCCCACCCCGACGCTGTGCCTGGGCACCGCCACACCTCAAAGCAGGGAGAAAAGGCGCAGAGGGAGCACCTGCCGCTGCGTCCGCTCTGGCTATGCCGGACCTGCGGTCAGCCATGGCCCTGCGGGCGGGCGAAGCTGGATCTCCTGGTCGAGTACCAGGGCAGCCGGGTCGGCCTGTGCCTCTACCTGGCCACCCTGCTCTGCGACGCCATTGATGACCTGCACAGACTCAACCCGAGCGCTACGGGAAACACCGCCGGTCTGTTCGACAGGTTCCTTGGCTGGCCACGCGCGCCCCACCCACCAGCAGCACCAGACGACCACGTACAGACGGGGGAGGCAGGATCATGAGCGGCACCGGTGTCATCACCGCCGATGGACGGGCGGCCATAGCCCGAACATTCCACACCCTGGTGCTGCAGCCCACCAGCTTCTGCAACCTGGACTGCACCTATTGCTACCTGCCCGACCGACGATCCCGACGGCTCATGACGGTTCCGGTCGCGGCAGGGTGCGCCCGATCCGTGAAGGAGCAGGCAAGCCTCTATCCGGTGAGCGTGGTGTGGCACGGAGGCGAGCCCACCGCGACACCTCTCGGCACGTTCCGGGAACTGCTCGCCCCGTTCGAGGACCTGAGGCAGGCCGGACAGGTACGCCACGAAATCCAGACCAACGCCACCCTCATCAACCAACGGTGGTGTGACCTGTTCGCTGCCTACGAGTTCGAGATCGGGGTCAGCATCGACGGCCCCGGCGCTCTGAACCGCAACAGACTCGACCGGGCCGGAAAACCGACGACGGCCCGGACCATCCGAGGGATACAGGCTCTCGCCGAGGCAGGATTGCCGTACTCGGTGATCTGCGTCGTCACCCCGGAAACCATCGACCAAGCCGACGACCTCATCGACTTCTTCACCAACCTACCCGGGTGCCGTTCCGTGGGCTTCAACATCGAGGAGCAGGAGGGCGCCGGGCGGACACCGGTGTCGGAGGAAGCCGCCTACCGGTTCTGGCACCGGCTCGTCCAACGACGGATCGACGGCAGTCCGCTACCCATCCGCGATCTGGACCGCCTCGCCGACTATCTCACCGCCACCCGCGCCGGGCTCGTCAACGACGCCCCGTATGAACCGATTCCCACCATCTCCTGGGACGGGCACGTGGTCCTCCTGTCACCAGAACTGCTCGGAATCAAGGACCCGCAGTATGCAGACTTCGTCGCAGGCAACGTTCTCCGCGAGCCGATCGGCGACATCCTGGCTCGGGCCAGGAACCTGCGGTACGTCACCGAGTTCATCGCGGGACTCAACGAATGCGCGGACCACTGCACGTTTTACGACTTCTGCCGGGGTGCCCAGGCCGGCAACCGCTACTTCGAGCACCACACCTTCACCGCCCGGGAGACCAACTACTGCCGCACCACCCGGCAGGCCCTTGTCCGCGCCACCGCAAACCACCTCGCCAGCTAGGAGGACCACTGTGACCAACGCCCTCGCGAGCCTCGTGGACGCCACGCCGGAGCACCTCGCACGTCTCGGCGTCGAGCCGCTCCGGACGATAGCGTCGATTGACGCGGCCAAGTTCGACAACCGGCCCACCTGGAGCAACAAGGGAGGGTTCGACAGCCGACCCGGCTGGGACAACTGGAACAAGAAGAAGTGACCTGCTGACCCAGGAGTAGGCGAATGATCGCGGGGTGGCGCCGCCACCCCGCGCCCTAACCAGGCTAGGATTCATGCGGACAACCACCATCGGTGATGTGAAGATCCTGCTCCCAGATCTCGACCCGGGAGATCTTGACAACGTCCACGATCCGGCGAGCGACCTGACCGAGGCCAGCATCGAGGGCGTCTCCTGGCGAGGCGCGCAACTGGAAGACGTCAGCATCCGTAGCAGCCGGATCGCCGGCGCGGACCTCAGCGAGAGCACCTGGGAAACCGGAGCCATCTGGGGCAGCGAGATCACCCGCACCGACCTCTCCGGCTCAACGCTATCCGGGATCACCATCGAACGCTGCGCGTTCACCGGCTCACGGTTCACCGGTACCCGGCTGACCGACGTACGCCTCGAAGACGTCCTCTTCGACGGCTGCCGCTTCGACTACGCCACCTTCCAACGCGTCGTCGCCGCTGGAGCCACAGCCTTCACCGACTGCACCCTTGCCAACGGCACGTGGTCCTTCTGCCGACTACCCAAGATCGTCATCAGGTCCTGCCAGTTGACCGAGCTCGAACTCGATTCCTGCCAGCTCCAAGGCGCTGACCTCCGGGGCAACCGCCTCCACGATCTGAAGGCGGCACTCGTCAACCTGCACGGGGTCACCCTCGGCCAAGAACAACTCCCCGAACTCACCCAGCTGGTCATCGCAGAGCTACGCATTGACGTGCGGGCCGACTGAAACGCGGAGTCCGAGGCGTCCAAGTGCTCGCGCCGGGCACTCCGTCGACCGCACGGGTGACTCCCCGTTCGCGTACCGCCAGCAGGGCTGCGTGGGCGGGTGACCGGCGGTCTGCTCCCAGCCGCTGGCCGACGGCGGTGGGGGGGGGGGGGGGGGGGGGGCCCCCCCCCCCCCACCGCCCACACGCGCCGACGCAGACCGGGAGCTGGCTATGACGGTGTACGTGTCGCGGTACGCGGCGACCGGCGAGCTGACGACAGACCGCGCAGCGGCGTCGGCGCGGCGGGGCTCGACCGATCCGCCACTGCTGACGCACGTCTGGCGGATCGTGTTCGAGCGGCAGGAGCGGGAAAGCGATCGCCTATGAGCGGGGACGGAGTGTCTGCCGCACAGACGGACCCGGAGCTGCAGTCTGAGCATGTGCCGCTGCGTCCGCTCTGGCTATGCCGGGCCTGCGGGCAGCCCTGGCCCTGTGGACGGGCCAAGCTCGCCCTGTTGAACAGCTACCAGGGCAGCCGGCTCAACCTGCTGCTGTACCTGTCCGGCTGCCTTCAGGAGGCCATCGACGACCTGCACCGACTCAACCCGAGCACCACCGGCGACGTCAGGAACCTGTTCGACCGCTTTCTCGGCTGGCCGGACCGGCACCGCCGCCGCCCGCCCATCGCCGGACCGCAGACACTGGAGGAGACATGACCGTCCGGGACATCGGGATCATCGCCACGACAGGGCAGCCGGCTATCGCCGGAACCTTCCATACCCTTGTCCTGCAGCCCACCAGCTTCTGCAATCTGGACTGCAGTTACTGCTACCTGCCCGACCGGCGCTCGCGCCAGCTCATGTCCGTCTGTCACGCCTGGCCTCAATCCCTTGACACGTTCCGATGAGCCGTCGTAGAGATTGCGCAATGCCACTGCCCGGTCCTACGGCGTTGCCGACCGCCCCCGTATGCCAGGTCGCGGCCGTCTCGTGGTTATCCGGCGGGGAATGTGAAGAGACGGTAGTGGGAGACGGTGGTAAAGCCCAGCCTCTCGTAGAGGGGCTTCCCGGCGGGAGTGGCCTGCAGGGTGACGATGGACTGGCCGGCCTCGCGGGCAATGTGCAGCGCCGCGAGGGTCAGTGCGTTGCCGATGCCGCGGCGTCGATATGCAGGATCGGTTTTGACGCAGAATAGGCCGGCGACGGCCGGACCCAAGGTAATCATGGATGTCCCTACCATCCGCTGATCGAGGACGGCTGCGAGACGGACAATCTTCCTGCCTCCCGCGATGTCCTTGAGTTCGTGCTCGATGAGCATGTCGATCGAGTCGGCCGGGAGGGCGAACGAAGTGGCGTAAGCGGACACAAAATTTGGCATCGTCGATCGTTCGCTGACGTGAACGATGGTGAGGCCGTCGGGCAGCGGCGTCCGTTGCGCCGTCTGAGCGAGATCAGCCGCCATCACCGGCATGGAGCTGGTCTGCTCCGCTCCCATGCCTCGAAGTCTGTCGGCCACGCCCGCATCACTGTCCTGGCCGACCCACCAGACCCACGGCAGGCCGGCCAGCTGCCGCTTCGTTTCCGCGACCGCTTCGTCGAGCGACCAATGCCGGACGCGGAGCACGCCATTGAAGATCTGGTGGGGTATCCCCGCGCGATAGATGGCCAGGTCAGCGTCGGGGTCGCTACCGCTCCAGCCGGTCCAGAACCGTCGATTTTCCGCCAACTGCGGCTCAAGATGGTAAACGCGATTACTGTTCATGATCATCAGATCTTTCCGCAGGCCCAAGAGTTCGAGGTGTCTGTCGCTGCCCTCACCGCGTGATCGACGGGGGTGGACCTACGTTGGCGGCGAGTTGCGGCCGGTCGTCAGCCGAGGGGATCTGACGGCCGTTCTGGGCGGGAGCGGGCACGGAAATGGGCACGTTCGCCCTGCCGGCCGAAGAGGCTGAGAATCTCGACGGGCTCGCCGTCGGCTGCCCCGAACCAGTGCGGCAGCCGGGTGTCGAACTCGGCTGCCTCGCCGGCCGCGAGCGTGAGGTCGTGCTCCCCGAGGACGAGGCGCAGCTTCCCGTTCAGGACGTAGAGCCATTCGTACCCCTCATGGGCCTGCGGGTTGGGGTCGCGCCTGGTGACGGGTATCACCACCTTGTATGCCTGGATGCCGCCCGGGCGTTGGGACAGGGGCAGCATCGTCATGCCCCGCCGGACGAACGGGCGTGGGTGGATACGGGGGTCGCCGGTCGGCGGTGCGCTGACCAGTTCGTCGAGTGTGACACCGTAGGCGCGGGCGATGAGAAGCAGGAGGTCGAGGGTCGGCCGGCGGCTGCCGGACTCCAGTCGGGAAAGGGTACTTACCGACACGCCGGTCACCTTCGACAGGTCGGACAACGTGGTCTGCCGTCCCCGACGTAGCGCGCGTAGCCGGGGTCCGACCGCGGCCAGGGCACGTTCCAAGTGCTCGTCCATGGTCATATTTTGCTGGTTCCGCAACGGCACTTCGCACCAGATCGAGCGACGGTGCAGAGTCGTCGCCGGGGGGGTGGTCAAGGTGACCGATGAGTTGAAGAGCAACTACGACGTGGTGGTGGTCGGTGGCGGCGCCGCCGGGTTGAACGGAGCGCTGGTGCTCGCCCGGGTGCGTCGCTCGGTGCTGGTCATCGACGCGGGCGCGCCACGAAACGCTACCGCCGAGGGCGTGCACGGGCTGCTCGCCCACGAAGGCGTGTCGCCGGCCGAGTTGCTGAAGCTCGGGCGGGCGGAGGTCCGCCGCTACGGCGGCGAGGTGGTGAACGGGGAGGTCACAACCGTAGCTGCCGGCGACGGATTCGTGGTGACACTGGGTGATGCACGGTCGGTACGGGCACGCCGCCTCCTGGTCGCCAGCGGGTCGGTCGATGAGCTTCCGAACATTGAGGGGTTGCGGGAGCGTTGGGGTCGGGACGTGTTGCACTGCCCGTACTGCCATGGGTGGGAAGTTCGCGACCAGGCCATCGGGGTTCTGGCCACCGGGCCCATGTCGGTGCAGCAGGCGCTGATGTTCCGCCAGCTCAGCCCCGACGTCAGGTATTTTTCCCACACTGGATGGAATCCGACTGAGGAGCAGGCCGCGCAGCTCGCCGCCAGCGACATCCCGGTGGTCTCCGGCGAGGTGACGGCCTTGCAGGTCGACGAGGACCGGCTGGTCGGAGTGCGACTACGCGACGGCACCCTCATCGCGCGGGACGCCGTGACAGTCCGGACGCGGCTGCTCGTGCGCGCGGGGTTCCTGACCGGGCTCGGGCTACGGCCGGCGCAGCACCCGAGTGGTCTGGGCGAACACATCCCCGCCGATGCCGGCGGTCGAACCGAGATTCCCGGCGTATGGGTCGCTGGCAACCTGGCCAACCCAGCCGCTCAAGTGGGCGCGGCCGCTGCCAGTGGCGCTTTGGCGGCCGCCGCGATCAACGGCGACCTCGTTGCCGAGGACACCCACCAACTGATCGTCGCCCGACAATAGCCCTTTCTGATCACCAACGCCGCATCAATTTCGAGAAAGTCAGCATCTCAATGCCTATTGTCGGAGAAGGCGTTCACCACATCGCAGTCGACGGCCTCACCATCGTGTGTCACGTCCATGGTCGCGGTCCGATTTGCGTGGCCCATCCGGGGGGACCGGGGCTCGACTGGGACTATCTGCGCATGCCGAGCGTCGAAAAGCACCTGACCATGGTGTACGTCGAACCGGTGGGGACGGGTGCCTCGGGCCGGCTCAGCGATCCGTCCGAATACACGATGGAGGTCTACGTCCGGCACCTCGATGCGGTCGTGCGGCACTTTTCAGCCGATCCCGTGTTCGTTCTCGGCTATTCGTTCGGCGGCTTCGTCGCGCAGTGTTACGCCCTGACCGGCACCGACCGCATCGCCGGGCTCATCCTCAACGACACCGCCCCCGCCACCGACGAAGAGTTCAATCAGGTGGCACGAGCGAACTTTGACGCATACCTGGACGCCAACGCCGGGCGCGTCGATCGGGAAGCGATGCTCCAGGCATTCACGGACGAGGGCGTCGTTGACGATGCGACCGCGACTGCGGCGATGCGGCGAATTTTGCCGGCCTACTTCGCGGACTACTGGAGCCGCGAGCATGAATTCTCGGGCGTCGCCGAACTCTTCAAGTCCGCACGGGATCCGGGACTCGGATTCGACTGGTCGAGCTTCGACGTTCGCGACCAACTGACCACGCTGCGCTGCCCCGCCGCCATCCTGGTGGGCGCACACGACTTCATCTGCCCGCCGCAGTGGTCCCGGCTGATGCATGACCTGATCAGAGGCTCAACACTTACGGTCTTCGATGAGAGTGGACGCCTGCCACACATCGAAGAGCCCCAGGCTTTCGCGGCCACGATCGCCGCCTTTGTGGGCACCGTGGCGCGGCCCTGATCAATGTTTGGTGACTGAGTCACCGAGCTGAACCAGCACACCACCTTCAGCTGGCCGGCCGGCAGCTGTGCATCCTCACGCGAATTATGAAATTTGGAGCATCCATGACTGATGCGACCGAAACAAATCCGCGCCGTTGGACGGCGCTCGTCTTCATCTCACTGGCGAAGCTGATGTCCATCCTCGATGCGACCATCATGACGCTTGCCCTGCCGTCCGCCCAGCGTGACCTGGGGATTAGCGACGGCAATCGACAGTGGGTGATCACCGCCTACATTCTGGCCTTTGGTGGCCTACTGCTCGTCGGCGGCCGCATCTCTGACGTGGTCGGTCACAAGCGGGTCTTCGTCATCGGTCTACTGGGTTTCGCGGGGGCCTCCGTGGTGGGTAGTGTCGCCAACGGAACCGCCATGCTGCTGGGCGCCCGAGCCCTGCAGGGCGCCTTCGCCGCGCTGCTCACCCCGGCCACGCTCTCCCTGCTGACCGGTATCTTCGCGCAGGGCCGGGAGCGGGCCAAAGCCTTTGGCATCTACGCTGGAATCGCTAGTAGCGGCGAGGCCATCGGGCTGGTTGTCGGCGGCGCTCTGACCGGATATCTGAACTGGCGTTGGTCGTTCTACATCACCATTCCGGTCGCGGTCATCGCCGCCGTGGGCGCCTCGATCTTCGTCACCGACGTTCCCGGCAGCCGCAGCTCTCGCCGTCTGCACGTCCCCGGCGCGCTGCTGGCCACGGGCGGCCTGGTCGCTCTCGTCTACGGCCTCACCTGCGCGGAGAGCGACGGCTGGACGGCCGCCCGGACGCTGGTCATGTTCGCCGTAGGCGCCATACTCCTGGCCATCTTCGGCCTCGTCGAGTCGAGGACGGCATCCCCGCTGATTCCGCTGCGGGTGGTGGCCGAACGCAACCGGGCGGGCATCTACCTCTCGCTGGGGTTGGCGGTCATCGCCTCGCTGGGTCTCGACTTCTTCCTGACCTACTACTTCCAGACGGTCAAGGGGTGGGATCCGGTCGCTACCGGATTGGCGTTCTTACCCATGAGCGCCGGCATGATCATCGGCTCGTCGCAGATCGGTGCCCGGCTGATGAGTCGGCTGCCGCCGCGCATGCTGATCGGGCCCGGCTTCCTGGTCGCGGTCGCCGCCCTGCTGCTGCTCACCCAGCTCGACGTCGACACGCCGTACGCGTCGGTGATCCTCCCCGCCCAGATCCTCTTCGGCCTGGGATCGGGCGTGGCATTCATGACCGCGGTGAGCCTGGCCACCTACCGCATCGACCCACGCGATATCGGTGCTGCCTCCGCGATCCTCAACACAGCACAGAACGTTGGCGGCTCCGTTGGCATCGCACTGTTGAACACCATCGCGGCCAGCGCGACCACCTCGTGGCTGGCAAACCGGGACGGCATCCCGAACTCGGCCAACGAAGCGTTGGTACACGGCTACGTGACCGGGATCTGGTGGTCGATCGGCATCCTCGTCCTCGCCACCGCGATATCCGTCACCTTCATCACCGCCGGACGGCAGGACGGCGCGCACCCCACCGCCGGCGACGAACACAACGAGACAGCGGCCGATGGCTCGCCGACCACCGATGCTGGTGTCGCAGCCCATTGAGGTGAATGGCGGCGGCGACGTGCATGCCTGCCTTGCCATAGGTCAGGCGGCTTGAACGCGATGAACTCCGGTGGCGCTGGTGCGCCACCGGAGTCCATCGACTGCTATCAGCGATCGGGGCGTGATTGCCGGGCGCTGGATTTCAGGCCCTTCGGGCACTGTTCATCGCTTCGGCCCGAAATCAACCATCAACGAGTAGTCCTTCGGGCTGGCGCTCGAGGGCTACTCACACCCGTCGGGTTACTGCCAGCGCACCCAGTATGGGTTCTTATCCGTGCCCCTGACGCCCCACGCGCTACCCGGAGTGCTGGAGTCGAACGATCCGGACTCCGGCTTGACCAGCTTGATGCTGAAACGGGCCGCGGTGTTGTTGTTGAAGCCACCGATGACGTAGGGCCCAGTGCCGACGATGTCGAAGGTCCGGCACTCACCCGGAGCCACAGCATAACTGGTTGCCCCGGTGGACCAGGCAATGCCGGCAACGTAGTTACCCTGCGCGCATAGCTGGACCCGGTGATTGCCGATCGCTGCGGACGCCGGCGTGCCGGTCACCGCGAGCGCCGCGGTGACCGTAACAGCCACCGCGAGGCTCCCACGCAGCGACCACCGGCTGGCTGACTTTAAACGCATACCTGATCCTCCTCTTCGTCACTCTGATCGGAGTAGCCGGATGAGACAGCGTGATCGCTGCTCCGATGCCCCGACTGTCCCGATCAGTGCTGGATGTACTTCCAAAACGGCGGCCGATCGCCTGAGGTCGACCTCCTAAGTGGACTAACGGATGCACCGGCTCGGAGGTTCATCTGGGTCGAACGGTGGTGATCAGGTGTGCCAGGAGGCGTCGGACCTCACCGAGGGGTGAGTGGAATGAGACAGTTATCGGGCTCAATGCCTCATTTCCGGCCTCGGCGGTGGTGACGGCGAGGTAGGCGTGGGCGCACATATCGAGTGCTATCTGGCGGTACCATGCGTCGTACCGACGCACCTGGGACACCGACCTGATCCAGCGAGTCGGCTCGGCCGTGGGTGACGAGGTGCGCGGTTACCACGCGCAGAACCGGGGCGGTCGAGTCGTCCACGTACGACCTGATGGTCGGCGCGAGCGCCGCGGACGTCCGGGCCCGGACGGCGGTCGCGGTGCGCGGTGCGCGGTGCGCGGTGGGACGATCCCGGCCCGGGACCTGTCCCGAACGACCAGGGCCGAGAACTTCGACGGGGACGCGGGGGTCCGGCTCGTCGACGAGACGAAGGTACGCGGTACGGCCGTGGGTGCCACCGCCGCCGGCCAGTGGATCTCCTTCGCGACGTCCGCCCTGCGTCCGGGCAGCCACACCTTCACGGCCAGGGTCGCCAAGGCCACGGCGGGCGCCGGCACGATCCAGGTGCGGCTGGGCTCGCCGACCGGCCGGCTGCTCGGTACGGCAACCGTGCCCAGCGGCGACGACTACCGGTACGTCAGCGTCAGCGCCGAGGTGGCCCGGGCCGCCGGCACCCACGACGTCTACCTGGTGTTCGACTCGGCGCTGCGGCTGGCGGACTTCTCGCTGCGGTGATGGGTGCTCGGCGCTCGGTGGCTGCGGGGCGTTCGGGCGCTCGGTGGCCGCGGGGTGCCCGGGCGCTCGGTGATCGTTGGCGGCTGGGCGGCACGACACGCCGAGCGGGGCGCCGCTGAGCGGCCAC
This sequence comes from Micromonospora sp. DT4, assembly GCF_049841675.1. Taxonomy (NCBI): domain Bacteria; kingdom Bacillati; phylum Actinomycetota; class Actinomycetes; order Micromonosporales; family Micromonosporaceae; genus Micromonospora; species Micromonospora sp. DT4. The sequence goes on along the minus strand of NZ_JBNCKT010000052.1, from coordinate 9,062 downwards.
CGATCGGCTCGGGCCGGGGAGCCTGGTGCACCCCGGCCTGATTCATCGGATGATGCCCCGTCGCACCTCGCAGCACTCGCGCCTTTTGCCTTTTTCGCAGGCATTTACACATAGATGAGACCCAATCTCGTATTGCATTCGTCACACGTCTGACATACGCTCCGCGAGAGACTTCGTAGCGATTGGCAAAAGAGTGCGGTCGGGCGGCACGCGCCCCCGCCGATCCTTGGTGGCGTCGCTGTTCCTGCTTGTCGCTCGATGCACGTCCCAGGCACCACGTCGACGACACGTGAGAAAGGACAGCACGTGACATCAGCCGTATCCACCACCCGAACGGCACTGCTCGCGGCGGCGGCGCTCGCCGCCGCCACGCTGCCGGCCGTAGTGATCAGTCAATCGCCGGCCGCGGCCGCGGTCCAGGAGACCTACTACGTCGCCCCGGACGGAAACGACAGCAACCCGGGAACGCTCCAGTCACCGTTCAAGACGGTGCAACGCGCCCGGGACGCCGTCCGCACGGTGAACGCGAACATGACCGGCGACATCAACGTGTACCTGCGCGGCGGCAGATATCAGGTCACCAGCACCGTCGAGTTCGGCGCCAGCGACTCCGGCACCAACGGTTACCGGATCAGCTACGCCGCCTATGCCGGCGAGAGCCCGGTCCTCGACGGTGGCGTCCCCGTGACCGGGTGGACCCAGCACAGCGGCAACATCTGGAAGGCCCCGCTGGATCGCAGCACCAAGCTGCGCACGCTCTACGTCAACGACAAGCGGGCGCAGATGGCGACCAAGACGATCAACTCGGCGGGGTGCTACGGGACGTACACCGTCACCGCCGGCCAGGCGTCGTGGGCGTGGGAGTCGGGCTCCCAGTGCGACGGCGCGAAGTACAGCCTGAACGACTTCCCGGCCATCGCCCGCAACCAGGACGACCTGGAGATCGAGACGGGGACGACCTGGACCACGGCCATCGTGGGGGTCCGCCAGGTGACCACCAGCTCCGACGGCGCGAACCGGGTGGCCCTGTTCCAGCAGCCGGGCGCGGCCATCGCGCAGGGCGCGTTCAACGGCAACGCCCAGGTCGGCGGCTCCCACAAGCTCATGAACGCGTACGAGTTCCTGGACGCGCCCGGCGAGTTCTACTTCGACAAGAGCAGCAAGACCGTCTACTACTACAAGGCCAGCTCCGAGGACATGTCGACCGCGTCGGTCTACGCGCCGAACAACGTCACCACCGTGCTGCGGGTCGCCGGCGCCTCGACCAGCAGCCACGCGCGCAACATCACGTTCTCCGGCCTGACCGTGCAGCACTCCGACTGGAACCTGTTCAACGTCGCCGGCTCGTCCTTCAAGCAGGCGCAGCAGGGCAACCTCGGCGCGCAGGCGTACGCGAAGGGCAACTTCCACGTCTACTACTACCGCAACGTCGACGTCACGCCCGGCATCGTCCAGGTGCAGAACGCCGACGGCATCCTGCTGCAACGCAACCGGGTCCAGCACACCGGCGCCGACGGCATCAGCATGGTCAACGACGTGCAGAACACGCAGTTGATCGGCAACTACACCAACGACATCGCGGGGTCGGCCATCGACGTCGGTCATCCCCAGCACGTCTACATCGGAGACGGCACGTCGAGCAACCGGGAGAAGTACCTCCCGCAGGTCGAAGGGCTGCCGAAGAACATCGACATCAAGAACAACTACATCTACGACAGCGCGGTCCTGTTCAACGGGCACAGTCCCATCTCGGCGTACTTCGTCGACACCCTGACGATCCAGCGCAACCGGATCGAGAAGGCCCCCTGGTCGGGCATCACGATGGGCTGGGGCTGGTGGAACTTCGACGGGTCATCGGGGTCGATCGTGCCGAACCGGCCGACCACGACGGCGCGGAACAACACCATCAGCTACAACCACATCATCGACACGGTCCAGCGCCTCAGTGACACGGCGCCCATCTACACGCTGGGCAGCCAGCCCGGGACCACGATCACCAACAACTACCTCCAGGGTGTGCCCTCGGGCCACAAGTACGGACTCCACCCCGACGAGGGCTCGGCGTACATCACGTTCCGCGACAACGTCCTGAGCATCGACAAGAACGTCACCTGGATGATCAACTCCGACGATTTCGGTCGGAAGCACGATCTGAGCATCACGCAGATCTTCGGCCCGATCAACAAGGTGTCGAACAAGAACCTGCCGAACAGCACGGTCGCCGACATCCTCGTCTCCTCCGACTACGTCTGGCCGGCGGCGGCGTACAACATCGCGGCGAACTCCGGCCTCGAGGACGCGTACCGGGACATCATCCCAGCCAGCAGGTTCTCCGCGCCAAACTACGTGCTGCCGGCCAGCACGTACGTCACCAGCGCCACGGCGACGATCCCGATCCGGAGCACCGGCGACGCCACCAAGTCGGTCTGGCTGGCACCGTACGGCACGACCACCTTCACGGCCGGGGCGACGATGACCGGGGCGGCCGGTAACGCCACGTCCATCGCCGTGCCGGCGACCCAGGGCGAGTACCGGCTCTACGTCGTCGACGCACCTGGCAACCGGTCCGCCGAGTCGACCTCCATCGTGCGGCAGCAGAGCGGCGGCGGTAGTCAGCAGGGCGGACAGCTCGTGGGCGGCCAGTCCGGCCGCTGCGTCGAGGTCCCCAACTCCTCGACCACCAACGGCACCCAGGCGCAGCTCTGGGACTGCGGCGGCGGCAGCAACCAGCGGTGGACCTCCACCGCCAGCAAGCAACTGATGGTGTACGGCAACAAGTGCCTGGACGCCTCGGGGGCCGGCACGGCCAACGGCACCCAGGTCATCATCTGGGACTGCCACGGCGGCGCGAACCAGCAGTGGAACATCAACGCCAACGGCACCGTCACCAACGGCCAGTCCGGGCTCTGCCTCGACGCCAACGGCGCGGGCAGCGCCAACGGCACGAAGATCATCCTCTGGGCGTGCAACGGTGGCGCCAACCAGCAGTGGACGCTGCGTAGCTAGGTGATTGTTACCCGGGGTCAGGCCGATTTCGGCTCGACCCCGGGTAATCGGGCCGCAAGCGGGTACAGGTGGGCCATGAAGTCGTAGCGAGTCTCGGGATGAGCGAGGAGGACCCGCGCCCCACCCAGGCTCAGCGCATCGACTCCGGGCAGAGGGAGCACATCCCACTGCGCCCGATCTGGCTCTGCCGTGCACGCGGCCAACCTTGGCCCTGTGGCCGGGCGAAACTCTCCGCAGACCGAGGAGACATGAGTACGTCGGAGGAAGCCCGGTTCCTGTCCGTCGACCTTTCAGGCTTTGCCGAATTTCCTGGTGAGCCTCTCTGTCGGGTTGATCGTGTACTTCATGTGGTAGCCGGCGGCGATCACCATCGCCTCGGCGACCTTCGCCGCGTGCTCGTGGCCCCTGACAGCGGCGTTGGCGGCCAGGTCGACAGGTTGCCCGGTGGCGAGGCTGCCGGCCAGGTGTCGAGCAGGCGTCGGTCGTGGTCGGACAGCTGCTCGACCGCCGGTAGCGCGAGCAGCGCCGCCAGTCGCGGATGACCGCCACCTGGATGTCGTGGCCGTCGTCGTACTCGGGGATCTGCACGACCTCGACCAGCTCGGCGAAGCCGGGTTGGTCGGGCAGCCTGGTGAAGGTCAGCATTGGTCTCCGCGCGCCGGGTAAGCGGCGCGAATGTGTCCGTCCCCCGCTTCGTCGACGCGGCGGTCGGTGGGCTGGTCGGGCTGGGGGTCGGCCCGCTCCTGGCGCCCATCCATCCGCAGCGGACGCTGCTGCGGTTGGCTGAGCCCGTCGTCGGACCGGCGGCCGACATCGTCCACGACCTGGCCGCAGCGCTGCGGGTGCGCCCGCTCGCGACGCCGAGCGGAGCCAGAGCGGGTTGCGGGGGCTCCATCCCCGTCTGCACACGGTCAGAAGAGGGTCACGGGATCGACGGGCATCGGGTCGGGCAGGGCGTCGAGGCCCGGCACGCGGGCGCGTACCTCGTCGTGGAAGCGGCGGGCGAGCTGCGGGGCGTCGGCATTGTCGGGCGTGTGGACGAACATGGTGGGGGAACGGCCCTCGCGCAGCCAGCCGGCGGCGACCTCGACCCAGCGCTGCCACCCCTCGACGGTCCGGGTGTCGTCGTCGCGGCCCAGGTAGCGGACGATCGGGCGGTCGGTCAGCGCGATGGACCGCAGCGGCACCCGGGGCTTCTTGGTCCAGGCGTCGCGCTCCGCGTCGCTGGTCGGCGGGCGGCTGAAGAACGCGGTGGTGTCGAAGGGTATCCATTCGGCCGACGCCGCGGTGAGGGTCTCCTCGAGCAGCCGGATCGCGCGGGGCTCGGTGAAGAACGCGGGTCGGCGGACCTCCACGGCGTACCGATGGGAAGCCGGGAGCTGCGCGAGGAACCGGCCGAGGACGGGTACGTCGGCGGGCGCGAACGACCCCGGTAACTGGACCCAGAGGGCGTGCACGCGTGGGCCGAGGGGCTCGATCGCGTCCAGGAAGGCGCGCAGCGGTTCGCCGGTGTCGGTGAGCCGGCGTTCGTGCGTGATCACCTTGGGCAGCTTGAGGACGAACCGGAACGTGGCATCCGTCTGCGCCGCCCAGGATGCCACGGTGTCCCGGGCCGGGGTCGCGTAGAACGTGGTGTTGCCCTCCACGGCATCGCACCAACTGGCGTAGTGCCGCAGGCGTTCTCCGGAGGGCAGCGAGTGGCCCGGCCACGACCGGTGACTCCACATCGCGCACCCCACGTGCAGACGCATGGCGGCCCTCCTCCGGTGTGCGGCCGCGCCCACCATATCCGGCATCTGTTCGATCGAAGCCGTCAACCACGGGTTGACGAGGTGTGTGCGTCAACCTAAGGTTGACGGCATGACCGAACCATTCCAGATGAGCAACTCCGTCAAGCTCGACGACCTGATCCAGGCCATCAAGAAGGCGCACACCGACGCGCTCGACCAGCTCACCGACGCTGTGATCGCCGCCGACCATCTCGGTGAGGTCGCCGACCACCTGATCGGGCACTTCGTCGACCAGGCCCGGCGCTCGGGCGCCTCCTGGACCGACATCGGCCGCAGCATGGGGGTCAGCAAGCAGGCCGCCCAGAAGCGTTTCGTGGCGAAGGGCTCCGCCGAGGCGGGGGCGCTGGATCCGAACGCCGGCTTCGGCCGGTTCACCCCGCGGGCCCGTAACGTGGTCATGGCCTCCCAGGAGGAGGCGCGCGCCTCCGGAAGCCCCGAGATCGGGCCCGCGCACCTGGTGCTGGGCCTGCTCGTCGAGCCTGATGGGCTGGCCGCCCGGGTGCTGGCCGGTCGGGGCGCCACCCCCGAAGCGGTGCGGGAGGCGGTCGGCGCGGTCCTTCCGCCGCCGGTCGACCAGGTCCCGGACCTCATCCCGTACGACGCGCGCGGCAAAAAGGCGTTGGAGCTGACCTTCCGGGAGGCGCTGCGCCTTGGGCACAACTACATCGGCACCGAGCACATCCTGCTCGCACTGCTGGAGCAGGAGGACGGGACCGGCGTGCTCACCGATCTCGGCCTGACCAAGGAAGCTGTCGAAGCCGACCTGTCCGCCGCCCTCGCGGCCGTCGTCGCGTCGTCCGCGACGGACGACGCTCGCTGACGGCGACCCGGACGGTCGACGGTGCCGGAAGCGGGCCGCGCTCCGAGGGGACTGCCCCGCCGACTGCACGGAAGAGTCGCGCATGTCCTCGCCGGGCCGCACCTCAGCGAGCCCTCGCCTAGCCTCGGGTGGCCGCACGGTGACCACCGGCGAGACGGGGGACAGTGGAATGAGACCTGCCGGTAAAGGGGTGCTGGCGATGGGGAACCGATGACGCGATCGCGCGTTCGGATGGTGGGCAGCCTCGTGATGCTCGCCGCCCTGGTGGGGATGTCGGCCTGTAGCCTCACCATCGAACCCACGCCGGCCGCGAGCTGGACCGTCGACCGCGAGGGCGGTGCCGAGGTGACGAGTGTGACCGTCTTCGAGCTGCCGTCGGGTTGGACGGTCGACGAGCAGACGCTGGTCGCCTTCGATCCCGCCGTCGAATACTCGGCCGCTGCCTACGGCACGCAGCGCGACGCCATCCCCGTCCACTTCACGCTGGACGGGCTGACCGCGCTCGGGCCCGGAGACGTCCTGGTCGGAGAGGCGGCCGGCAAGCGGAAGGCGGTCACCGAGACCGCCTTCCGCAAGCGGGCGAAGAAGACCTGTTGACGTGCTCGTTTAGGAGACGTCGGGGAAGCCGTAGCGCAGGGCGTGCTCCGGATCGGCCGGGTCGATCTGGCGTACGCCCGCGTCGGCGAGCCGCTTGTTGACCTCGTCGAGCTGCTCGCGGACCAGTCGGGCCTCCTCCTCGGTGACCCGGCCCCGGTGCGGCTTGCCGGCGTGCTCCAACGTGCCGTAGTCGATCTTTTCGACACTCTTGCGGACCTTGGGTGGGCGGACCCGCTCGGCCGTCTTCAGCAACTGGGCCATCGGGACGTCGGTGGCCATCGCGTCGAACTCGCTCGCGGTGAGGACCACCCGTCGTGGCTCGCCACCACCGTGCCGGTCGTGGATCTCGACCACCGCCACGTCGAGCGCGGCGTCGTCGATGTTCTCCACCTCGCCCGGGGTGGCGTCGAGCTGCACGGGCCCGGCGACCAGGTCCGGGTGCTCCAGGACGACGACACGAACCACCTCGCCGTCCTGCTGCAGAACGGTTCCGGTGAAGTCGGAGACGTGGATCGTCTTCTTGCCCATGCGCGGAGCTTCTCCTGTCGTAGGCCGGGGTGCCGGACCTGGAAGAAATTACCCGACAGGTGTGCGAATGCCGTCGCTGGTCCTCCTGCGGTGTGTCGTCCCCGACCACCGGCGGTGGCTGTCCGTCGCAGGTGCCCCGGGCCTGGCGGGGGCGCGTTCAGCGCGTGTTCAGACCGTGCCGGCTGAAGCTGCCGACCGGCAGCTCGTTCAATGCTGCCCAGGACAATCCACCCGCCGTGCGGATCATCCGATACCGCGCCTGGGCCGGGACGTCCGCGGCGGCCTCCGCCGCCCGCCAGAGGCGCGTCGGGTGCTGGTGGAGGCGGTCGTTCGGCTGAATCGGCATGCCCATACCGTCGCAGACAAAGGTGTCCAGGTATGGAAATACCTATGACGGTCGATGTGACGAGCCGATTCCCGGATCTCGGGCGGCATTTCGCCCTGACGCGATGGCCCGCCCGGCCGAGCGCCCCAGGCGTACGGTGATCACGACGTGTGGGGTGGTGACGGGGAGGTGGGCATGCTCGACCGGCGGTTGCAGCTGCACCTCGCCTCCTGGCTCGGCCAGTGGCCGGTTCGGCCCGGCCTGCACGTGGTCGCCTCGCATCGGCGGGCGGTGCCGGCCTGGGACGGCCGGCTGCGTCCGGCCCTCGCCGCGGACACCGGTCAGAGCGCGGTGCTCTCCGTCGCGCCGGACCGCGTCGCCGCGATCCGGGCGTTGATCGAGCGTGCGCCGCAGCGGATGCTCGCGGCACTGCCGGAGACCGTCGGACACCCCGCCTTCTGCCTGCACGACGGCCCGTTCCGCTGGACTTTTTCCCCCGCGCCGCTGCCCGACGTGGGGGAGTGGACCCCGTCGTCCGCACCCGGTCTGCCGCCCTGGCTACGGCTGTTCGACAGGCCGGTGCTCGTGGTCCGCGACGCCGACGGCACCTACCTGGCCGGTGCCGCGATCAAACGTCACGACGCGTACGGACACGAGCTGGCAGTGGGCACCGTTGCGGCGGCCCGGGGTCGGGGCCTCGCGCGTCGGCTGGTGGCGCAGGCGGCACGGCGGGTCCTGGACGAGGGCGCGGTGCCGACGTACCTGCACGAAGAGGACAACCACGCCTCGGCCCGGGTCGCGGAGGCGGCGGGCTTCCCGGACCGGGGTTGGCGGGCGTACGGGGTGTATCCGCGCTGAACGGCCCGCGCGGCTGGTTTCAGTGCGCGGACCGTGGATCCCGGGCCGGATCCACGGTCCGCAACCTGCCCCCAGGTCCCGGCTCCCTCCGAGATCGGCCGCGCCACCGACGCGCCGAACCGATATCGATCACGCTACGTATCGAAACTGCAAGCTGCAAGATGCGAGCTGTCGGGTCGGAGTGTCGAATTGTGGACTTGACCTGCGGCTACTACTGCAACGGCAGGAGCCGTGAATCCCTGGGCTAGCGAACACCAACAGAAGCCCTGGGAAAAAAATGAAGACTATCTTTATCGGTGACTCCGCAGGCACCGCCGAGTTGCTGCACCTGCTCGATGCCGTCCTCGCCGCCGACGACCGCGAACACGTCCTGCCGCCAGACCTTGCCGTTGGTTGGAAAGTCGTCCGGCCAAGCATCGGCCGGCAACCCGGCTCGCCACCGGTGCGCCCGAACGACGACCGCACGCTCTCCCGCAAGTGGTTGCCCCATGGCCGCCTCCCTCAGATCGCGGGACACCCCGGCATGCTCGGGCCACCCTCCGTGACCGGCATGCTATGGCCGCACCCGCCCGTCCACCGCCCCGGAAAGCCATATCGGGGTATCGGACGGGTGCAGTCGATTCGGTCCGCCGGCGTGGCCCGAGCCGGCCGACCGCTGTGCTCAGGTAGGTGGTGCCTGTGCGTCATCGTGATGCCCCACCGGCGCCACCCCCGAGGACCACGCCGCCGGCCGACCCTCGCGGGCGTGTGGACGGGGGCGCTCGACATGTCGAGCGCCCGGACTGCAGAGATTTCGTATTTGACCTGGCTGTGGCCCGTCGGATGCTCCTGCTCGTCGCCGTCTCGGATCGGATCATGTCGTAAGCACCTCGATCAACACCACGGGCTCAAAGTTAGAAACCTGCACAGTCCACTCGAAAAGTGAACAATCCTGGTTCCTGTCGCAGGATATTCGCCTGGTGTGTTTGACATATTTTCAGTTTCCGCGGAGCTGTTTCTGAAGTTGTTGGCTGGTTGTAGGGGTGGGAGGGGTGTTCGGGTGGGTGGGGCGGGTTTTGTGAAGTGTGTGGAGTTTGGGGTGTCGTGGGTGCGGTCGGGGGTGTTTGTCGGCGGGGGTGTGCCGCCGGAGGTGGTGTAT
>NZ_JBNCKT010000051.1:0-38108 GCF_049841675.1 Micromonospora sp. DT4 | reverse complement strand
ATCAACCGTAACGAGACCGCGAAGCCCTTCCGCTGGACCTACGACGGCACCCCACTCAAGGAAACAACCTGATCAACCACCCCTCCACGAATTAACGCGGTGCTGCACTAGACGCGACGGGCGCGACGGAATCCGGCTAGGCGCGACGGGGTGCGCGGTGTGGCGGTGCGGGGGCGGCGCTGTCACCAGAGCGAGCGGACCGCTCCGACCGGGACGCCGCCACCGAAGAGCGGCACCTCGGCGTACTCGGTCAGCACCGGAGCGTCCACGCCGAGCCGCCGCAGCGCCGAGACCAGCACCGGCATCCGGGCCCGGTCGGCGCCATCGTCGATCTTGAGAGCGACCGCGCCGACGCCCGGCAGTCCGACCGCGAACACGCCCTCGGCGCCGACCTTGGCCAGCAGGCCCGGGACACCGCGCATCAGCCGGGTGTCGTCGGCCTGGGTACCACCCACGATCTCCGGGTGGGCGCGCATCGCGTCGGCCACCCGGCGCGGTGCCGAGCCGGGCTCGGCATCGACCAGCCGGAGGTACGCCCCCGCCAGGCCGGTCAGCGACACCGCGAGCACGGGAGCGCCGCAGCCGTCCACTCCCGCCGCCGCCGCCGGCTCGCCGGTGAACTCCTCGACCGCAGCCCGCAACCCCTGCTGCAACGGGTGCTCCGGCCGCCAGTAGCCGTCCCGGGGCCATCCGGCGGCCTCGCAGGTCAGCAGCATTCCGCTGTGCTTGCCGGAGCAGTTCATCTGCACCCGGCTCGGTCCGCCCCCGGAGCGCAGCACCGCCTCCCGGGCCGCCGTGCCCGCCGGCAGGTCGGGCGGACAGTGCAGCGCCGAGGCGTCCAGCCCGGCCCGGTCGAGGAGCGCGCCGACCCGGGCCAGGTGGAAGTCCTCCCCCGCGTGGCTGGCCGAGACCAGCGCCAGGTCGGCCGGCTCGGTGAGCGGCAGACCGGCGCGGAGCATCCCGATCGTCTGCATCGGCTTGCTCGCCGAACGCGGAAAGATCGGCGCGGTCACGTCCCCGGCGGCGGCCAGCGTCGCCCCGGTCGCGTTCAACACCACCACGGAGCCGCGGTGCCCGCCCTCTACGAACCCGGACCGGACCACCTCGGCGAGCGGTACGCCGCCCTCGTACGTCTTTCCCACCTGCTGGACGGTACCCAGGCGGTTGGACCGGCCGTCGGCGGGGTGACCAGGTCGTCCACCGCCCGGGTGACAGGGGCGCGGGAAGCCCTCGCCCTTACAGTCCGAGCAGCGCGCGGGCCTCGGTGGTGGTCAGCGGCGGCCGCTGCGCGAGTTGGGCGAAACCTACCGCGCGGGCGACCAACTGCATGTTGGACTCGACCGGGCGGCCCTTGGCGTACGTCACCGTGTCCTCCATGCCGACCCGCAGGTGGCCGCCCGTCGACAGCGAGGCCAGCAGCACCGGAATCGTGCTGCGACCGATGCCGGTGGCCGAGAACGTGGTGCCCTCGGGCAGGTCCCGCAGCATCCGGTGCGCGGCGACGAGCGTCTCGGTGGTGCCCGGCATGCCGCCCGGCACACCCATCACGAAATCCACGTGCACGTGCCCACCGGCAGGCAGCCCATACTTGCCGAGCAGCCGCTGCAACGCGGCCAGATGGCCGAGGTCGAAGATCTCGTACTCCGGCACGATCCCGCGCTCCTGCATCCGGGTGTGCAGGTGGACGATGAACTCCCAGCGGTTGAGGAAGACGTCGTCACCGAAGTTGACCGTGCCCATCGTGCAGGAGGCCATGTCCGGGCCCGCGTCGAGCACGGCGAGCCGGGACGCCTCCGGGTCGGTCACCGCGCCGCCCGAGGAGAGCTGCACGATCAGGTCGGTGCTCTCCCGCAGCGCCGCCACCGTCTCGGCCAAGCGGGCCGGGTCGAGAGTCGGCCGGGCCTCGTCGTCCCGGATGTGGACATGGATCACGGCGGCGCCGAGCGCCTCGCACTCCTTGGCGGTGAGCAGCAGCTCGTCCAGGGTCACCGGCAGCGCCGGCACCTCCGCCTTGGCCGACTCCGCGCCGGTCGGAGCCACCGTGATCAACGTCCCTGTCGTCATGCCGGCGATCCTAGACGCGCCGGTCAGGACGGGTCGATCGCCGCCGCGGTCTCGCCGATCCTCAGCGCGGCGTCGTCCGGGACGTTCCGCTTCAGCACCGCGAGAGCGACCTGGCCCAGCTCGTGGTGCAGCACGGCGGTGCCCACGAAACCCACCGCCCGACCGTCGAGGGTCACCGGCGTACCGGCGGTCGGCGGCTGGTCGGTGGTCACCCCATCCAGGTGCAGCAGCGCCAGGCGGCGCGGGGGCCGGCCCATGTTGTGTACGCGGGCCACCGTCTCCTGACCCCGGTAGCAGCCCTTGTCCAGGTGCACGGCCGGGCCGATCAGGTCCACCTCGGCCGGGATGGTCCGGTGGTCGGTGTCCACCCCGACCCGGGGCTGCCGGGCGGCCACCCGAATCGCCTCGTACGCCCACAGGCCGGCGACCGGCACGCCCGCGCCACGCAGCTCGGCGACCACCTGCTCCATCGCCGAGCGGGGCACCAGCAGATCCACCCCGAGGAGTCCGCGTCGTGCCCAGCCGCCGACCGGCAGCGGTCGGACGTCGTACCGGATGCCCGCTCGGGGCGGCACGGCGCCGGCGGCGAACTTCGGACCCGGCACCGGGACCAGGTCCGGTGCGGCCAGCCCGGTCACGCCCAGCGTGCCCACGGCCTCCGCCGCCGCCGGTCCGACCAGCGACAGCAGCGCCCGTTCGGGGGTCGCGTCGCGGGGCTCGACCTTGCTGAAGAACCGCATCTTCTCCAGGTACGCCAGCAGGCCCTCCGTCGCCCCCGGCTCGGTGTCCAGCCAGGTGGTCTCGCCGTCCTCGGCGACCAGGGCGTGCTGCTCGACGTGCCCGTGCGGGGAGAGCACCAGCAGCTCGGTGCCCTCACCGGCGGACAGCGTCGACAGGTGCTGCGAGGTGATCGTGTGCAGCCAACCGGTGCGCTCCTCCCCGGGCACCGCGATGATCCCCCGGTGCGACCGGTCGACCAGGCCGACCTCGGTGTCCAGCACACGCTGTTCGCGCAGCGGATCGCCGTAGTGGGCCGCCACGCCCCGCACGCCGGCCGCGACGTGTGCCGGGTCCGGCTGGTCGCGACTGGCCTCGTCGATACTCTCGACGGCCACCGCACCCGCAATGTCGATCATTTGTGGTCCCCGTTCTCGCAACGGCCGCAGACGCCGAAGAGTGACACGTGCCCGATGTCCACCCGGAATCCCCGCTGCGCGACCAACTGGTCGGCGAGCGGGCGCAGCAGCTCCGGATCGATCTCGTCGATCGCGCCGCACTCCCGGCAGACCAGGTGGACGTGTTGGTGCTCACCTGCCGCGTGGTAGGTCGGCGAACCGTGCGAGAGGTGGGTGTGCGTCACCAGGCCGAGCCGTTCCAGCAGCTCCAGCGTGCGGTAGATGGTGGTGATGTTGACCCCGGCGGCGACCTCCCGGACGGCGGCGTGCACCCGCTCCGGGGTGGCGTGGCCCAGATCGAGCACCGCCTGCAGGACGAGCTGCCGTTGGGCCGTCAGCCGCAGCCCACGGGCCCGGAGCATTTCCGCGAGGGAGGATTCGGACACCGTCCGATCATAGTTCGGCAATCGCACCGACCCCCTGCGCGCGGCCGGTCGCCGCTACGCTCGACGGTCATGGTGACGTCGTCCGTCGGCAATGTCCCGGCCACGCCGAGCACACGGATCGCCGTGCTGGGGCGGGGCCCGATCCCGGCGGACGAACCCGTGCTCCGCGGCGACGACCTGGGCGTCCTGCGCGGCGACGGGCTCTTCGAGTCGATGCACCTGCGCCACGGGCGGCCGTGGCTACGCGACGAGCACCTGGCCCGGCTGCTCACGGCGGCGTCGGCCGTCGACCTGGAGCTGCCTCCGATCGACGCGCTGACCGATCTGCTCGACTCGGTGCTCGCCGGCTGGCCGGCGGAGGTGGAGGGCGCGCTGCGGCTGGTCTGCACCCGGGGTTCGGAGGCCGGCGGCCCGCCGACCGTCTACGCCACGCTGACTGCGGTGCCGGCGTCGTCACTGGCGGCACGGCGGAACGGGATGACCGTGGCCATCCTGCCGCTGGGGGTGCCCGCCGACGCGCGTACCGGGTTGGACTGGCTGCCGGCGGGCATCAAATCCACCTCGTACGCGGTCAACAGCGCCGCCCGCCGCTGGGCCCGACGGATCGGGGTGGACGACGTGCTCTGGGTCTCGTCCGACGGGTACGCCCTGGAGGGGCCGATCGCCAACGTGGTGTGGCTCACCGGCGACACGATCTGCACGGTGCCCGCCGCCACCACCGGCATCCTGCCCGGCACCACCGTCGCCTGGCTGCTCGCCCACGCGCACGAACTGGGCCTGAACGGGGCCGAGCGGATGGTGACGCCCGCGGAGCTGCACGCCGCCGACGGCGTCTGGTTCAGCTCCTCCGTACGCGGACTCGTCGAGGTGCGGATGCTGGACGGGGTACGCCGAGACCCCTGCCCGCGTACCCCTGCCCTGCACGAACTGCTGGGTTTCCCCGTCGACTGAACGTCAGCCGCCGACCCGGACGAGCCGCGCCGAGAGGTGCGGGCTGAGCGGGTGACCCATCGCGGCCATCTCCTGGGCGTAGAGCAGAGCGCCCTCGACGATGCCGAAGAGACGGTAGCCTCCGGTGACCTCCTTGGCGGTCGCCGTCCGCACCACCGCGTCGGTGGTGAACTCGACCTGGGTGCCGGTGCGCTTGCCGAGGTGCAACTCCATCACGCCGGTCGGAGTCGTCAGCAGGGCCTCCAGCTCGTCGGTGGCCCGGCCGTCCACCATGACCGGCCGCCACCAGCCGACCTCACGCCCGGCCGGGCGGACAGGCCGGCTCTGCTCGTCGAGGATCCAGGCGCGCGACTCGTAGTGCAGGAACGGTCGGCCGTCGTGGCTGATCCGGATCTCCTGCGCGTAGTCGAAGTCCTCGATGGTCGGGAAGCCACCCTTGCCCCGGCCGCGCCACCGACCGATGTACGGCAGCAGGCCGTCCAACGCGGGGTGCAGCTTCGGGCCGACGCGCAGGTCGTAGCTCTCCTCGTACGGGTACTCGTCGACCGGAGGCGCGTTCAGCCACGGCGGTTGCAGCGGATTCTCGTCGCTCACTGTGCGCTCACCAACGTCCCCTTGAAATCCTTACTGCCAGGTAGACCAGACCGCCAGCGAGTCCGCCCAGGCCGGCGACCAGCAGGCTGACGAACCCGATCTCGGTAACCATCGCGACCATCCTATGCTGGGCCCTATGGCCCGCTCTCTCGTCGTCAAGGTCACCGCCGGGATGGATGCCCCGGAGCGCTGCGCGCAGGCGTTCACGGTCGCCGCCACGGCGGTCGCGGCCGGCGTGGACGTCTCGCTCTGGCTGACCGGGGAGTCGACCTGGTTCGCGCTGCCCGGCGGCGCCCAGGAATTCGAGCTGCCGCACTCCGCACCGCTGGCCGAGCTGCTGCACGTCATCCTGACCAGCGGCCAAGTGACCGCCTGCACCCAGTGCGCGGCCCGTCGGGAGATCGGCCCGGACGACGTACTGCCCGGCGTGCGGATCGCGGGCGCTGCGGTGTTCGTCGAGGAGGCGTTGGCCGAGGGAGCGCAGGCGCTCGTCTACTGACCGCGAGCACGACGGGGAGCGCGGAGGAGCAGCCCCACTCGCCGTACTACGGGTCGGCCGACTCGACACCGCTGTTCGTCATCCTGATCGACGAGTACGAGCGCTGGACCGGTGACACCGCACGGGTGCAGCCCGCAGGCCTGGTCGAGCGGAACCCCGCTGCTGTTGCTGCGGATGATGCTCGGGCTGGAACCGCAGGGCGAACACCTGATCATCGATCCGGCCGTGCCGCCGGGGATGGGTCGGGTGGAGTCGGGTGGAACTGCTGGACATTCCCGGCCGCTGGGGCCGCGTCGGCGCGTTGGGTCGCGGCCGAGGTCCGCAGGATCAGGAGACGGGCGGCTGACCCCGCGACTCAACCGGGGCAGCCGACGGTGGCGGCCACCCGTGCGGTGTCCGGGCCGAGTTCGGCCAGCACGGTGACGTCGCCGACGCGGTACGCGTACACCGGGGGGTTGTCCAGCAGTGGGGTGCCACCGGCCAGCGGGGCGAGCGCGCTGGCCGTGGCCGGGCCTGATCCGGCGGCGGACCGTGCGGTACGGGCCAGCGTGCCGTCCGGGCACGGCGCGGTGACCAGCTCCGGGGGGTTGCCGGTCGGACGGCCGAGCGCGGTCAGCGCAGCCGTGAGGGCCGCCGCTTCCGGGCCGGCGGCGGTGGCCGGCGCGGGGTCGTAGCCGGCGCCCGGCGGCCGACAGCCGGTGTCGACGGTCAACCGCAGCCGCCCGTCCCCGGTCGGCCGCCCCTCGACGGCGACGAACTCCCCGGCGTCGGCGCGCAGTTCGGGGCCGTCCAGTCCGGGACCGACCCCGGCCCGCCAGGTCGCCGGCAGTCGATCGGCGATGCCGGTCAGCACGGTCCGCTCGGTGCCGGCGGACGCCAGCAGCACACCGACCTCGCGACGCAGCCTCGCGCCGTCGGCGAGCGGGGTGACGCGGCACCCCGCGCTGACCCGGGCCGGACCCAACTCGAGCAACCCGGCTGTCCCCGCAGCACGGGCCAGCTCACCGACCGCCCGCTCGACCACCGGGACAGCCTCGGCGAGGGTGCGCTGCTCGCGCACCGTCGGCGGGTCGTCGCGGACCGACATCCAGGTGAGCCCGGCCAGCAGGAGGGCCCACAGTACGGTCGCGACCAGCAGCCAGCGCCGCCCACGCCGGGCGGGCGCCGGCGGGGCGGGGTCGCTCGACGGGGGCCAACCCGTCTGGACAGCACCGCTCACCCGGCCATGGTGTCACGAGCTGTCCTCCGCTCCGAATGGCAGTGGTCCACGACCCGGCAACCCGCCTCTCGGCCTGGATAACGCCAGGTCACCGGCCGATCGTTAGGCACTGAGCACCGTCCGAGCAGGTCCCGAACCCATCGGGACCCAATGTGGGGGAGGAACTGTGCTCCGACCATCGAACCCGAGATCCGCTCTCTGGCGAACCGCCATGGCGTGCGGCGCGGCACTGCTGGCCCTCACCGCTCAGCCCGCGGTCGCCGCCCAACCCAGACCCGCGCCCGCCCGCATCGACCAGCGCTTGCTCCGCCAGCTCGACACGACGGGCAGCGGGAGCTTCCTGGTCTACCTGCGCAGCACCGCGCCGGTGGCGCGCACCGCGAAGCTGAGGGACCCGGACGACCGGGCCCGCGAGGTGCACCGGCTGCTCACCACGACCGCCACGCGCACCCAGAAGGGTCTGCGCAAGCTGCTCACGACCCGCAAGGCGCCGCACACCGCGTACTGGATCGCCAACGCGGTACGCGTGACCGGTGATCGCAAGCTGCTCGACGAGATCACCAAGCGGCCCGAGGTGGCGAGGATCGAGCCCAGCCGCAGCTACCCGCTGCTGCGGCCGACGCCGGCCGCCGGAAGACGCGCGGAAGCGAACGGGCCCGAGTGGGGGCTCACCAACATCAACGCCCCGCGGGTGTGGAGCGAACTCGGCGACCGGGGCGACGGCGTGGTCGTCGCCACCATCGACAGCGGCGCCCAGTACGACCATCCGGCGCTGGTCAGGACGTACCGCGGCAACCTCGGCGGTGGCACCTTCGACCACGACCACAACTGGTACGACCCGGCCGGCGTGTGCCCGAGCGCCGCGCCCTGCGACAACGCCGGCCACGGCACGCACACCATGGGCACGATGGTCGGCGACGACGCAGCGGGCAACCAGATCGGCGTCGCCCCCGGCGCGAAGTGGATCGCCGCGAAGGGCTGCGAGACCGACTCATGCACCGACGCCTCGCTGCTCGCGGCCGGCCAGTGGGTGCTGGCCCCGACCGACCGGAACGGACAGAACCCCCGCCCCGACCTGCGACCCGACGTGGTCAACAACTCGTGGGGCGGCGCCGGGGGCGACCCGTGGTTCCAGCAGACCATCGCGGCCTGGCAGGCGGCCGGCATCTTCGGAGTCTTCTCGGCCGGCAACGACGGCCCGGCCTGCGGCAGCGCCGGCTCGCCCGGCGACAACGCCGACGCGTACGCGGTCGGCTCGTACGACGTGCAGAACGCCATCTCCGACTTCTCCGGCCGGGGCGGTGGAACCGACGCGCGGTCGTACAAGCCGAACGTCGCCGCGCCGGGCAGCAACATTCGCTCCAGCGTCCCGGGCGACTCCTACGCCGCCTTCGACGGCACCTCGATGGCCGCGCCGCACGTCTCCGGCACGGTCGCGCTGCTCTGGTCGGCCGCACCGACCCTCAAGGGCGACCTCGCCGCGACCGAAGAGCTGCTGGACCGGACCGCCCGCGACGTCGACGCCACCGCCTGCGGAGGCACCGCCGCCGACAACAACGTCTTCGGCGAGGGCCGACTGGACGCGTACGCGGCGGTGCGGGCCGCGCCGCGCGGCGCCGTCGGAAGGATCACCGGCACGGTCACCGCAGCCGGTGGCGCCAACCCGATCGCCGGCGCGACCGTCGGCGACGGCACCCGCAGCGTCACCACCGGCGCGGACGGTCGGTACGCGCTCACCGTGCCGGCCGGCGAGGCGACCGTCGCCGTCGCCGCGTACGGGTACGCGGGGCAGAGCGTCACCGTCACCGTCACCGAGGGCGGGAAGGTCACCCGGGACTTCGCCCTATTGGCCAACCCGTCGGTCACCGTGCACGGCCGGATCACCGACGGGTCGGGGCACGGCTGGCCGCTCTACGCCCGGATCGAGGTCGCCGGCCGTCCCGGCGGACCCGTGTTCACCGACCCGGCCACCGGCCGGTACTCGTTCACCGTGCCGGGCAACACGACGTACCGGCTCACCGTCACCGCCCGTTACCCCGGCTACCGTACGGCCACCCGGGACGTGGTCACCGACGACGGTCCGGTGACGGCCGACATCGCCGTACCGGTCGAGACCTCGTGCACGGCGGCCGGTTACACCGGCAGTTTCGGTCCGCCCCTGCTGGACGAGAGCTTCGATGGCGGCGGTACCCCGGACGGCTGGTCGGTGCGGAACCGTACCGAGGACGGCGGTTGGACCTTCACCGACGCCGGCGAGCGGGGCAACCTCACCGGCGGTAGCGGCGCCTTCGCCATCGCCGACAGCGACCGTCTCGGCTCCGGCCGGACCCAGGACACCGACCTGGTGACCCCGACCGTCGACCTGCGCGCCACACCGGCACCCGTCCTGCGGTTCCGCAGCGACTGGCGGGCCGTCGGGGTGAGCGACACCGCCGACGTGGACGTCTCCACCGACGGCGGTGTCACCTGGAACACGGTCTGGCACCAGACCACCAGTCGGCGCGGGCCGCTCGTCGAGGAGGTGCCACTCGATCCGGCGGCCGGGGCCTCGGCTGTACGGGTCCGGTTCCGCTTCCACGGCAGCTTCGCCTGGTGGTGGCAGGTGGACGACGTACAGGTGGTCAACCGGGACTGCGTGCCCGCCCCCGGCGGCCTGGTGCTCGGCGTGACCACCGACCGCAACACCGACACCCCACTCAACGAGGTCACCGTGGTCAGCGCCGACCGCCCGCAGGACCGGGGCAGGTCAACGCCGACGCCGGACGACCCGGGGATGCCGGACGGCTTCTACTGGCTCTTCTCCGGGCTGACCGGCGCACATCGGCTCACCGCCAGTCGCCCGCCGTACCAGGTGACCACGAAGACGGTGACGGTGCCGGCCGATGACGTCCGCCGCCTGGACGTCGCGCTCGCCGCCGGGCGGCTCACCGTCACACCGACGACCGTCCAGTCGTACCAGCCGTACGGCAGCACCCGGACCGCGAAGCTGCGGGTACGCAACACCGGCAGCGCGCCGGCCGCCGTCAACCTCGTGGAACGCAACGGACGGTTCGACCTGCTGTCCAGGGCCGGTGCGCCACTGCGGGAGCAGAGGATGAAGGGGATCAGCAAGGCACGCGCGGGCACCGCGTACGGCGCGGCCGAAACCCAGGCCCCACCACGGGCGCAGGACGCCTGGACCGGTATCGCCGCCCTTCCTGCGGCGGTCTACGACAACGCCGCTGCCACCCTCGACGGCAAGGTCTACTCCGTCGGCGGTGGTGGTGGCAGCGGCCTGGAACGCAAGGCTTGGCGCTACGACCCCGACACGGACACCTGGGCGGCGCTGCCCGACATGCCGAACGCGCGGGCCAAGCCGGTCGCGGCGGCCGTCGGCGGGAAGCTGTACGTCTTCGGTGGCTGGGGCGCCGACGACAACATCGTCGCCTCGGTGGACGTGTTCGACACGGCCACGGACACGTGGAGCACGCTGGCCGGAGCGGGCAACCCCTCCCCGGTGGCGGCGGCCGGCGGGGCGGTCACCGGCGGGAAGGTCTACCTGGTCGGTGGCTGCCGGGACAACGACTGCGCCGAATCGGACCGGCTCGTCGTCTTCGACCCGGAGACCGGCACGTTCCACACCGGCGCGGCGTACCCGCACACGGTGTCCTGGCTCTCCTGCGGCGGGATCGGCAGCGCGGTCTACTGCGCCGGGGGCACCGGCGACGCCGACTACACCGACGCCTACCGGTACGACCCGGCTGCCGATGCCTGGCGTCCCCTGCCGAATCTGCCGGTGGACCTCTGGGGCTCCCAGTACGCGGCGGCCGGCGACCTCCTGGTCCTGGCCGGCGGGGTCACGACGGCGTCGACCACGGTGACCAACCGGACCATCGCGTACGACCCGGTGGCCGGGAGTTGGCGCGACCTGCCCAACGTCCAGTTCGGTCGGTACCGGGGCGCCGCCGCCTGCGGCGCGTACAAGATCGGTGGTTCGCCGTCCTCCTTCGTGGGTTCCACCGACGGTGAACGGCTCGGCGGCCTGGAGCTGTGCGCCGGAGAGGCGGACCTGCCCTGGCTGACCACGAAACCGGCCACGTTCACCCTCGCGCCGGGGGCCTCCCGGACGGTCACCGTCACGTTGCGTGCCACGGCCGGTGTGGCCCAGCCCGGCACCTACTCCGGCGAGCTGGGCATCGCATCCGACACGCCGTACCGGGTTCCTGCGGCGCCGGTGCGGATGACCGTGTCACCGCCGGCCAGCTGGGGCAAGATCCAGGGCACCGTCACCGGGATCACCTGCGCCGGGGCCACCGTCGGGGTCGCGGCGACGGTCCGGGTGAACCGGGTGGGTACGACCACCGGCTGGACCCTGACCGCGGACGCCCACGGCAGGTACGCCTGGTGGCTGCCGAAGGGTCGCTACGAGGTGATCGTCGCAAAGGACGCGTGGATACCGCAGTCGCAGCGCACGCGCGTCAAGGCGGGCATCGTCGACACCCTCGACGCCGTCCTCGACCCGGCCTCGTCCTGCACCAGAGCCACCGGCATCTGACCGCACCGGGGTGGCCGGCGGCAGACAGGTCTGCCGGCCACCCCGCAGACGTCACCCGGCCGCAGGCCGGTCACCCAGGAGGGTGACCGGCCCCGGTCGATCAGAGCGGTGGGTCAGGCGACGGTGACGGTCACCTCGTTGATGCCCCGGCCAGCGGTGACGGCGGTGTCGCCGTTGCCGTGCCGGGACAGCGCCCGCAGCGTCCAGGAGCCCGGCGCGGCGAAGAACCGGAACTGGCCGGCGGCCGAGGTCACCACCTCGGCGGTGAACTCACCTGTCGAGTCGAGCAGCCGGACGTACGCGCCCGGCACGACCTCGTCCGCCACCGAGCGGACGATGCCGGTGATGACGGTTTCCTTCTCGAGGTCCAGGCTGGCCGGCAGGGGCGCGGCCTGGTCGGGTGCGGCGCAGCCCGCAGCGGTGGGAGCGGTCATCGTCAGGCCTCCCCAGGCTCGTCGCCGAGCGCGACCGGCACGCCGACCAGCGAGCCGTACTCGGTCCAGGAACCGTCGTAGTTCTTCACGTTGCGGTGACCGAGCAGCTCCTGCAGGACGAACCAGGTGTGCGAGGAACGCTCACCGATCCGGCAGTACGCGATGGTCTCCTTGCTGTCGTCCAGCCCCGCGTCGCCGTAGATCTTGCGCAGCTCGTCGTCGGACCGGAAGGTGCCGTCCTCGTTGGCCGCCTTGGACCACGGCACGCTGATCGCGGTCGGGATGTGACCGGCCCGCTGCGCCTGCTCCTGCGGCAGGTGGGCGGGGGCGAGCAGCCGGCCGGCGAACTCGTCGGGGCTGCGCACGTCGACCAGGTTCTTGGCGCCGATCGCGGCGACGACGTCGTCGCGGAAGGCCCGGATGGAGGTGTCCGGCTCCTGCGCGACGTACTGGGTCGCCGGGCGGGCCGCCGTCTCGGTGACCAGCGGGCGGGCGTCCAGCTCCCACTTCTTG
This sequence comes from Micromonospora sp. DT4, assembly GCF_049841675.1. Classification (NCBI taxonomy): domain Bacteria; kingdom Bacillati; phylum Actinomycetota; class Actinomycetes; order Micromonosporales; family Micromonosporaceae; genus Micromonospora; species Micromonospora sp. DT4. Next base: position 25,739 of record NZ_JBNCKT010000051.1, on the reverse strand, counting down.
CGACCACCGTCGAGCAGCTTGACGTCGCGGTGACCGTAGAGCTTGAAGTACCAGTAGGCGTACGCCGCGAACCAGTTGTTGTTGCCGCCGTAGAGGATCACGGTGTCGTCGTTGTTGATGCCCCGCTCGGACAGCAGCGCCTCGAACTGGGTCTTGTTGACGAAGTCCCGACGAACCTGGTCCTGGAGGTCGGTCTTCCAGTCGATCTTGATGGCGCCGGCGATGTGGCCGGTCTCGTAGGCCGAGGTGTCCTCGTCGACCTCGACGAAGACGACGCCCGGGGCGTCGAGGTTCTTCTCGGCCCACTCGGCCGATACGAGTGCGGTGTCGCGACTCATCGAATCACTCCCTGGTGAGGATGGATGGTGAGCCAACGCGCGAATATCGATGGGTTGAACTGTCGCACCGCGCGCGGGACCCAGCGGAAGGACGGGATCACGGGTTCGTGCGACGGCGCCGCTGCCGGGCGTTCGGTGGGATCACCGGAAGGGGTCGAGGACCCTGCGTGCCGATGGCCGCCGTCAGGCGGCCGAAAACAGCCCCGCCGTCAGATGACAGGGCGACACAGGCAGGTGGCCACGCGGCACAGGTCGACCGCGCGCCGTTTGGTGAGGTGGTTCCCCATGGTCACGGAGCCTACCAGCCAGTGACCGGGCTGCCACCGTACCGACCACCATCCGGGAATCGTGCGGCTGCCGGGCCACTGTGGCGTCCCAGCAGCCCGGACCGTTGACGCGCCACTCAGCTGACGGAGTTGATCGGCACGTTCTTCGCGTCGCCGCTGACCGCCAGCCCCTCGGGCAGCGGCTGGACCTTCCGGATCGCGAGTTGGAACGGCAGGTCGGGCAGCGGCACGTCGATGGAGATGCCCTTGGCGTAGTTGTTGAGGATCGTGCGGGCCAGCGGCAGGTTCGGCAGGCCGGCGGCGTCCAGGTTGTTGAACCGCAGGGCGACCTTGCCGTTCTCGCCGACGGTGACGTCGGCGGTGCCGGCGACGGTGAACTTCTGGCCGAGGATGTCGACCGGGGCGCTGACGGCCAGCTTGCCGCCCTGCTCGCCGAGGGTGAGCCCGGGCCGGTTCAGCAGCGCGGCGAGGCTCTCGTAGCTGACCGTGCCGAAGCCGTTGACCGTGTCGGCCACGATGTCGCCCTGGCCGGAGCGCAGCGTGTCCAGCGAGGCCCGCACGTTGCGGGCGTCGACGTCCAGCACCGGCAGGTGTACGGCGTCACCCTCGACCGAGGCATGCACGTCCCGGAGCGAGATGGAGATCCGCTCGTACCGCCCGTCGAGCACCTGGGTGAGGAACGGCACCCCACCGACCTTGACGTCGGGTGTCGCGGACTGCGCGCCCTGCTTGCTGATCTCCTGGCTGACCCGCTCGGCGATGAGCCGCTCGGCCACCCCGACCGCCACCCGGTCGGCGACCACCAGCAGGCCGGCCACCACGAGGAGCAGAACGACCAGGCCAATGAGCACCTTGCGCCCGCGCCGTCGGGGCCGGGTCTCGCCAGCCGGATACTCCTGGGCCACGCCGCCTCCTGTCTCCGCCCGCCGCGACACGGCGGGATGTCCGAATTCGTGCCGCAGCGCGGCGCACCGGAAGGTACCCGACGGGCACCGACCTCAACCGTGGGCTCAGAGGAAGAGCATGCACATGGCGTACGCGGCAGGCGCCGCCAGGGCGAACCCGCCGAGCGGTCCCTGCATGTGCCGGGCGACCCACATGGTGGGCGGCTCTCCGGCCATCAGGCGGCCCGCCTCCGCGTACCCCACCGCGAGGTCGGAGAGGACGGCGGTGACGGCCGCGACCAGGCCGATCACCGCAGCCCTGGTCGGGGTGAAGGGGGCCACCAGATAGCTGCCGAGCAGCGCGCTGCCCAGCGTGCCCACCATCGCGCCGCCGACGACGCCGGCCGCGCCCCGGGGCACCTGCGGGGCCAGCCGGGGCCACGGCAGCACCGCGTCGGTGAGCCGGGCGACGGTCAGCGCGACCCCGCTCGCGGTCAGGCAGACCGTGATCGCCTGGGTGCCGGCCGGGATGCGACTGAGCACGATCAGGGTGCCGAAGGCCACGACTCCGACCACGATGAGCAGGGTGGCACCGAGGGAGTCGGTGACCCGGACCCGGTCGACCCGGCGGACCAGCTGGCCGAGTACGGCGGCGAGGAGGCCGCCGACGGCCAGGTAGCCCAGCGGCGCCAGACCGGCGATGTCGCTCCGGACGGCGGCGACGTCGGCGGCCGCGGCGACGACGGCGCTGATCCCGCCGACCAGCAGCAGCGCCGGTGGGCGCATGGCCATCGTCCAGGCGAGGACGAACAGCAGTTGGACGCCGAAGATGATGAAGGCGAACGGCAGCCGATGACCCGGGCCCGACGTCTGCGCGCCGAGGACGAGTCCCACGCCGAGCAGCGCGGCGAAGCCGGCGATGGTCAGCGCCAGCGGGCGGTGCACCTCGACTGGAGGGACGAACTCCTCCTCCGGCTCGTCGACCTCGTCCTCGCTACGACGGGCCGGTTCTCCGGTACGACGGGCTCGGCGCGGCCCACGTTCACGGCGCTCGCCCTCGGCGACGGCCGGCCCGGTACGTGGCGCGGGCGGGTGGCCGCGGGTCGGGGCTGCCGGACCCGGACGGGGGCCGTCGGCCCACGAATCACGGCCGGCGTCGGGCGAGGTGGAGGAAAACACGCCCCGATCGTGCCAGATCGGCCGCCGGTCGCGACGGTCACGGGTTTCAGCAACGTTAAAACCTGTGCCACGATCAGGGACAAGCTAGACAAACGGGGAATGGCCTGAGGGTGCAGCCGAGGCGATCGGTTACGCTCAACGCGTTACCCGCCCGTCAGCGACGCCGGGACCACGCAATTTCTCAGCGCACTCCCTCACGAGTGTGTCTGGTCGCGTGCGGCGATGCGCCGCCGGGACGGAGGTGATCGTGGAGATCCTGCTGTTGGTGACCGCACGCGCAGGGGAACCGTCGGCTGTGCTGCCGGCGCTCGACCTGCTGCCACACTCGGTGCGCACCGCACCGCGCGACGTCCGCACCCTGGTTGCCGGGCCCAGCCCCGACGCGGTGCTGGTGGACGCCCGGTCGGAGTTGAGCGAAGCTCGAGCTACCTGCCGGATGCTGCACACCACCGGGCTCGGCGTGCCGCTGGTCGCGGTCGTCACCGAGGCCGGCCTGATCGCGCTGAACGCGGACTGGGGCGTCGACGACGTCATCCTCGCCTCGGCCGGCCCCGCCGAGGTCGAGGCCCGGCTGCGGCTCGCGGTCGGTCGCCTGAGCAACGCGACCGCCGGTGCCGGCGGCTCGATCCGGGCCGGGGAACTCACCATCGACCCCGACACGTACGCGGCCAAGCTGAAGGGTCGCCCGCTCGACCTCACCTACAAGGAGTTCGAGCTGCTGAAGTTCCTGGCCCAGCACCCCGGTCGGGTGTTCACGCGCGACCAACTGCTGCGCGAGGTCTGGGGATACGACTACTTCGGCGGGACCCGGACGGTGGACGTGCACGTCCGGCGGCTGCGCGCCAAGCTCGGCTCGGAGTACGAGTCGATGATCGGCACGGTCCGCCAGGTGGGTTACAAGTTCGTCGTACCGGCATCGCGGTCCCTGCCCGAGACGGAGCACGCGCCGCTGCCCGTCTAGCTCCACCTGATTTCCCATATGCCCCTTTTGCGCAGCTCGCCGGTCCTATTCTGACTGCCGGGTTTGTCGGAAAAGGGGGCAACGGTGCGGGCAGGTAGCACGGGGGCGAGGGGCCGGCAGCTCCGGCCGACCGGGTGGAAGCCGTGACGCGGGTCAATTCGACCGCGCGGGCGGCAGGGATCGTGACAGTAGTGGTGGCGGCGCTGCTCGGCTCGGCGTACGTGCTGGGCCGCAGCCTCGTCCCGGACCAGCCCCAGCGGCACGCCACCGGCGTGACCACCGACGTCGACGGGCAGCACTACGCCGACCAGCCTCCCGAGCAGCCGTCGACCGCAAGCCCCACCGCCAGTCAGAGCGCCGCCGGTCCCACCGAGGCCGGCCAGGACGGCACGGGTCGGGACGCCGGCGGCGACCGGCTGTTCGGCGCCCACACCGACACCGGCACCGCTCGACTCGCGCTGACCTTCGACGACGGGCCGGACCCGCGCTACACACCGCAGGTCCTCGCGACGCTGCGCGAGTACGACGTCAAGGCCACGTTCTGCGTGGTGGGCGAGAACGCCCAGGACCACCCCGACCTGATCCAGGCCATCGTGGCCGACGGCCACACGCTCTGCAACCACTCCTGGCACCACGACGTCACGCTGGGCAACCGGTCCGCCGGCCAGATCCGCGCCGATCTGGTACGCACCAACGAGGCGATCCGAGCGGCGGTCCCGGACGCCCCGATCGTCTGGTACCGCCAGCCCGGCGGCGCCTGGACCTACCCGGTGGTGTCGGTGTCCCGGCAGCTCGGCATGACTCCGCTGCACTGGTCGGTGGACCCGTCGGACTGGCAGGTGCCCGGCGCCAACAAGATCGCCTCGACGGTGCTCGCGCAGGCTCAACCCGGGGCGGTCGTACTCATGCACGACGCCGGCGGCGACCGGCAGGGCACCGTCGACGCGCTGCGCCGGATCCTGCCCGAGCTCAGCGCCCGGTACGAGCTGGAGGCGCTGCCCACCGACCCGACGTGAGGCCGCTGCCGTTTGCGGCCCTGCTTCTCGGCGGACCGCGAACGACGGAGGCGGCGCAGATCGGACCGGGCGGCCCGAAGTCCGCGGTTCGGAGCCGGCATCGGATTGTCGGTGCGGGTCCTTTGGAGCTGATGCCGCAGACGATTCAGCCCGGGCCGGGAAGGTGCAGCGCTGGACGATGCCGTAGACGATTCAGCTCCAAAGGAGGTGAACAGAAGGTTGTCGACCCCGTCAGAAACGTCCTTAGACCCGCGCCGCCCTTCACCGGCTACTCACCTGGGGCAGCCGGCGCAGCGGCTACGGTGACGGGATGAGCAGCGCGGAGCCGACCAGCGACCAGGTGACCCGGACCGACCGACTGTCCCCCACGGAGATCGAAGGCGTACTGGCCCTGGCTCGCACGGCGGGCGACACCGATGGCGCGGACCCGCTCGACGAGCACGTCCTGCTCCGCCTGCGCGACCCGGATGCTCCGGCCGTGCACCTGCTGGCCCGCGCGGACGACGGCACCCTGACGGGGTACGCGCACCTGGACACCACCGACCCGATGGACGGGATCGGGGTGGAGTTGGTGGTGCACCCGGCGTACCGGCGGCGGGGCACCGGCCGGGCGCTGGCCCGGGGTGTGCTGGCCTCGGCGACCGGACCGCTGCGGGCGTGGGCGCACGGCGACCACCCGTCCGCAGCAGCGCTCGCCGTGGATCTCGGGTTCACCCGGGCCCGGGTGCTCTGGCAACTCCGCCGGCCGTTGGCGGTTCCGCTGGGCGAGCCACGCCTGCCCGACGGGGTGGCGCTGCGCGCGTTCCGACCCGGCGCGGACGACGCGGCGTGGCTGGCCCTGAACGCGCGGGCCTTCGCCGAGCACCCCGAGCAGGGCCGGTGGACCTCGGACGACCTGCGGGTCCGTCTCGCCGAGCCGTGGTTCGACCCGGCCGGCTTCCTGCTCGCCGAGGAGACCGCGACCGGCCTGCTGCTCGGCTTCCACTGGACGAAGGTGCACGAGCGGCCCGGGTCGGCTCGCATCGGCGAGGTGTACGTGCTCGGGGTCGAGCCGACCGCGCACGGCGGCGGGCTGGGCCGGGCGCTGACCACGGCGGGGCTCGCGTACCTGCGGGACAAGCGGGGTCTGGACCGGGTGATGCTCTACGTCGATGACTCGAACACCGGGGCTGTCGCGCTGTACGAGCGGCTCGGCTTCGCCCGGTGGTCCGCCCACATCAACTACCACCTGGGCTGACGGGAGGCGCCTCGCGGCGGGAGGCGCCTCGCGGCGGTCGGGTCACCGGCGGGTCACAGGGGTGCCTCGGCGGGATAACAGCCTACCGGAAATATGACCATACTTCCGGTAGGCGTACCCGGGTTCACTTAACGGACAACTCACCCTCAGCGAGCGGTCACCTCAGGGGCCGCACGTGTTCACCTCGCGTTCACTTGCGACCGGCGAACCGGCTACCTGGCACTTCTAACTTTCGTGTCAGCCGGTCAGTGCCGGTCTTCGGGCCCCGGGATCGGGGCGCCAAGTCAGACGCGAAGGGAAACCCCTCAGGTGAAGCTCCAGCGGTACGGCACTATTGCCTGCCTCGCTCTTGCCGCGACGCTCGGCCTCAGTGCATGCGGCTCGGACAACAACGAGCCCACTTCCGGCGCCAGCGCCTCGGGCTCCGCCGCCGCGGTCGACTGCGGTACCGGCACGGTCAACGCCCAGGGCTCGTCAGCCCAGAAGAACGCCATGGCCGAGTGGATCAAGGCGTACCAGCAGAAGTGTGCTGGCACCACCATCAACTACGAGGCGTCCGGCTCGGGCGCCGGCATCCAGGCGTTCATCGCCGGGACCGCCGACTTCGCCGGCTCCGACTCCGCGCTCAAGCCCGAGGAGCAGCCGCAGGCCGACGCCAAGTGCGCCGGCGGCAAGGCTCTCAATCTGCCCATGGTGGTCGGCCCGGTCGCAGTCGTCTACAACGCCGGCAGCGGCGTCGACAGCCTCCAGTTCAAGCCTGCCACCCTGGCGAAGATCTTCGCCGGCAAGGTGACCAAGTGGGACGACGCGGCGATCAGGGCGGACAACCCGGACGCCAAGCTCCCGGCGGCGACCATCCAGACCGTCCACCGCTCGGACGAGTCGGGCACCACCGACAACTTCACCAAGTACCTGTCGAAGACCGCCGAGTCGGACTGGACCTTCGGCAACGCCAAGGCGTGGAAGGCCCCGGGTGGTATTGGCGCCGCCAAGTCCGACGGCGTGGCCAGCAAGGTCAAGAGCACGGTCGGCACGATCAGCTATGTCGAGTGGTCGTACGCCGAGAACTCCGGCCTGAACAAGGCCAAGGTGCAGAACGGTGCCGGCGAGTGGGCCGCGCTGACCGCCGAGTCGGCCGGCAAGACCATCGCCGGTGCGGCCATCGAGGGCCAGGGCGACGACCTCAAGCTGAAGATCGACTACAACACCAAGGAGGCCGGGGCGTACCCGATCGTCCTGGCGACGTACGAGGTCGTCTGCAGCAAGGGCCTCGCGGCCGACAAGCTGAAGCTGGTCAAGGGTCTGCTGGGCCACGCCGCCAGCGCCGAGGGCCAGAACTCCCTGACCGACCTCGGCTACGCCCCGCTGCCGGAGACGGTCCGTACCAAGGTCGAGACCGCGGTAAAGAACCTCTCCTGACCCGACCCCACACCTCCGCAACCGAATCGAGCGAGCAGATGGGTGAAACCCCTCACCGCTCGGCCGACGCCGGCACCGGCGGGACGCGCGTGACCCAGAGTCACGAGTGGCCCGCCGGTGCCTCGGCGCGTGTGGCCGAGGCACCAGTCAGCACCCGTTTCCCGGGCGGCACCGGGCTGGGCGGCGGCGGCACGCTACCCCGAAACCGGAAGTTCGGGGCCGAGCGGGCCTTCCGTGGCCTCACCCTGGCTGCCGGAACGGCAGTGTTGGTCATCATTGTGGCCATCGCGGTCTTCCTGATCGCGAAGGCGATCCCGGCCCTACGCGCCAACTCCGCGAACTTCTGGACCTTCGAAGGCTGGTTTCCGAACGACAACCCGCCCACGTTCGGCATCGGCGCTCTCGCCTTCGGCACCGTGCTCACCGCCACCCTGGCGCTGCTCATGGCCGTACCTGTGGCCATGGGCATCGCGCTCTATCTCTCCCACTACGCTCCGCGCAGGCTCGGCAACAGCCTCGGCTTCCTGGTCGACCTGCTAGCTGCCGTACCCAGCGTGGTGTTCGGCCTCTGGGGTCGCGACTACCTCATCGGCCCGGTGTCGGACCTCTCTGTCTGGCTCAACAAGTACTTCAGCTGGATCCCGATCTTTGGCGGCGACGGCCCCTACGGCAACTCGATCCTGCTCGGTTCCCTGGTACTGGCCATCATGATCCTGCCGATCGTCACCTCGCTCACCCGCGAGGTGTTCCTCCAGACGCCGAAGGCCAACGAGGAAGCAGCCATCGCCCTGGGTGCCACCCGTTGGGAGATGTTGCGCACTGCGGTGCTGCCGTACGGCCGCCCCGGCATCATCGCCGCGGTCATGCTCGGCCTCGGCCGCGCGCTGGGCGAGACCATCGCGCTGGCGTTGACCCTCGGCTCCACCTACGCCATCTCGTTCAACCTGCTCGAGTCCGGTGGTAACACCATCGCGGCCAACATCGCCAACCGGTTCGCCGAGGCGAACGAGACCGGTCGGGGTGCCCTGATCGCCTCCGGCCTCGTGTTGTTCGCGATCACCTTGATCGTCAACATCATCGCGCGGGCGATCATCTACCGCCGCCGGGAGTTCACGGAGTCCGCCGCATGACCACAACCGTCACCTCCGACCGCACCCGGCCGCCGGCCCAGCCGGCTTCACTGCGAGCCCGGCGGCTGCCCTGGTACGCCGCACCGGTCATCGCCGTGGCGGCCCTCGCGCTCTCCGCCGTGATCGTCTACGGCGCCGGCATCGGCGGACCGGTCCTCGTCGTCGTCCTCGGCGCGATCCTCTACCTGGCCGGGCTCTTCGCCGCCGCGAACATGGTCGAGGGGCGTCGATCGGCCCGCAACCGCACCTGGAGCGCGCTGATCCACTCCGCGTTCGTGCTGGCGGTGCTGCCGCTCGTTTCGGTCGTCTGGACGCTGGTCAGCAAGGGCACCGAGCGGCTGGACGGCAACTTCTTCCAGACCTCGATGAACAACATCGGGGCCCGGGACGCCAACGGCGGCGCGTACCACGCGATCGTCGGCACGCTGGAGCAGGTCGGCATCGCCACCCTGATCACCCTCCCGCTCGGCATCCTCTGCGCCATCTACATCGTCGAGTACGGGCGGGGCCGGTTCGCCTTCGCTATCCGGTTCTTCGTGGACGTCATGACGGGCATCCCGTCGATCGTCACCGGCCTCTTCGTGCTGGCGTTCTGGGTGCTGATCGTGTCGCCGTGGTTCAACGACGGCCGGCCGAGCTTCTCCGGCTTCGCCGCCGCGCTCGCGCTGAGCGTGCTCATGCTCCCGACCATCGTCCGGTCCACCGAGGAGATGCTCCGCCTCGTGCCGGCCCCGCTGCGTGAGGGCGCGTACGCGCTCGGCGTACCCAAGTGGAAGACGATCCTGCAGGTGGTGCTGCCGACGGCTCTGCCCGGCATCGTCACCGGCGTCATGCTCGCCATCGCCCGCGCGGCCGGCGAGACCGCACCGGTGCTCCTGGTCGCAGGCGGTGGCGCGGCGATCAACTTCAACCCCTTCGAGAACAACCAGTCGTCGCTGGCCCTCTTCGTCTACCAGCAGGCCGGCGAGGCGTCGAAGTATTCGCCGGCACGGGCGTGGACCGCGGCACTCACCCTGGTCGCCCTCGTGCTCATCCTGACGATCGCGGCGAAGTTGCTGGCCCGTCGCAACCGGCTCAGCCGATGAACCCCGGAGGTACCACCATGGCCAAGCGCGTCGAAGCCTCGAACGTCACCGCGTACTACGGCGGGTTCAAGGCGATCGAGAACATCAACCTGACCGTCGAGCCGAAGACGGTCACCGCCCTCATCGGCCCGTCCGGGTGCGGCAAGTCGACCTTCCTACGGTCGATCAACCGGATGCACGAGGTGCTGCCGGGGGCCCGCGTCGAGGGCAGCCTGACCGTCGACGACCAGGACATCTACGACCGCGACGTGGACGTCACCGCGGTCCGGCGCATGATCGGCATGGTCTTCCAGCGGCCGAACCCGTTCCCCACCATGAGCATCTTCGAGAACGTGGTGGCCGGGCTGAAGCTCAACGGCGTCCGGAAGAAGTCGATCCTGGACGAGGCGGCCGAGAAGGCCCTGCGGTCGGCGAACCTGTGGGACGAGGTCAAGGACCGGCTGGGCAAGCCCGGCGCGGGCCTCTCCGGCGGTCAGCAGCAGCGGCTCTGCATCGCCCGGACCATCGCGGTCGAGCCGCAGGTCGTCCTGATGGACGAGCCGTGCTCGGCCCTGGACCCGATCTCCACGCTGGCCATCGAGGATCTGATGTTCCAGCTCAAGGACAAGTTCACGATCATCATCGTGACCCACAACATGCAGCAGGCCGCGCGGGTGTCGGACCGGACGGCCTTCTTCTCGATCGAGAAGACCGGCGACCCGGGCCGGCTCATCGAGTACGACAACACCCAGAAGATCTTCAGCAACCCGAGCGTGAAGAAGACCGAGGACTACATCACCGGCCGCTTCGGCTGAGCCGACCACGTCCGGTCACCGGCGCCCCGCCCTCCCGGCGTGGGCGCCGGTGCCATTTCCCGGCACCGTCCACCCCGATCATTCGGAGGGTCACCCGAGGACGAAGCGGGGCTCGCCGTTCGGCGGCAGGTCCAGGCGTGGGGTGATCGGGGTGGCGGCGTCCCGATGAGCCGCCGCGGCGGCGATGCCGGCCAGGTCGCCGGCCTCTGCCACCTGGGCCAGTGTGACCAGGGTCGGCGGCAGCATGGTCAGCTCGCCGGCCTGCGCCCGGGCCAGCGCGTCCGCCGGCCGGATCCACAGCGTGTGGTCGGCCTCGCCGGAGACGTCGCGGGTCCGCTGTCCCGCTGGCAGCAGGGCGACGAAGAAGTACGTGTCGAAGCGGCGTGGCTCGAACTCGGGAGTGATCCACCGGCTCCAGGGCAGCAGCAGGTCCGACCGCAGGGTGAGTTGACGGTCGGCGAGCAGCGCCGCGAAGCCCAGCCGGCGACCCTCCAGGTCCTGCCGGGCGGCCTCCCAGTCGTCGCCGCTGACGTCGCCCACCACGGTCGCCGGGTCCGGGCCGGCGAGCAGCACGCCCGCCTCCTCGAAGACCTCCCGCGCGGCGGCGCAGACCACCGCCTGGGCGGCTTCCGGGGCCACCCCGAGCTGTCCCGCCCAATCGGTCGGAGACGGGCCGGCCCAGTCCAGGTGTGCCTCCGAGTCGGAACGGTCCACGCCGCCGCCGGGGAAGGCGTACATCCCGCCGAAGGTCATCGCGGCGGCACGGCGGATGACGTACACCTCGAAGTCGGTGTCGGTCGGACGCAGCAGCAGCACGGTGGCCGCGACCCGGGGCACCGCCGGGTCGCGGCCCTCGGCCTGGAACCGGCGGGCGTGCTCGACCAGGGCGGCCGGGGCGGCGAAGCCGTCGCTGTCGATCGTCATGCGGCGAGCCTAGTTCCCCCGCCAGTCGGCGCAGGCGGGCCGGCGCCGCCTCCCCACACACATGCTTTGCTCTGCTTCAACCCAGGCAACAAAGGTGTCCGGTCACTGTTGCGTCCGCTGAAGCAGAGCAAAGGGCGTGGGGAGGGGTGGCCGACCGGCGCGGTACGGGCGGGACGGACCGACGGACGGCCAGGAGCGTGCCGAGGTCCAGACGGATGAGCTGGGCGACGGCCGGGCAGGGGACGGTTCACCCGGCTCGGCTAGCGTTCCGGCATGACTCGTTGGGGCATCCTGGCCACCGGCCACATCGCCAGCCGTTTCGCCGAGGACCTCCGGCTGGTGCCGGACGCCGAACTGGTCGCGGTCGGCTCCCGCTCCGCCGACAGCGCGCAGCGGTTCGCGGACACGTACGGCGCGCAGCGGGCGTACGGCTCCTGGGTGGAGCTGGCCGCCGATCCGCAGGTCGACGTGATCTACGTGGCGACTCCGCACGCCGCGCACCACGAGGCGGCGCTGACCTGCCTGACCGCCGGCCGGGCGGTGCTGCTGGAGAAGCCGTTCACCCTCGACCTGGCCACCAGCACCGAGCTGGTGGACACCGCCCGCGCCGCCGGGGTCTTCCTGATGGAGGCCATGTGGATGAGGACGAACCCGCTCATCCTTCGCGCGGTCCAGCTGATCGCCGAGGGCGCCATCGGCACCGTGAGTAGCGTGCGGGCCGACTTCGGCGTGACCGGGCCGTTCCCGCCGGAGCACCGGATGCGCAACCCGGCACTGGGTGGGGGCGCGCTGCTCGACCTGGGGATCTACCCGATCAGCCTGGCGCACCTGCTGCTGGGCGTGCCGCAGCACATCCGCTCCTGGGCGCACCTGGGCCCGGAGGGGACCGACGAGAACACCGGCATCCTCTTCGGGTACGACAGCGGGGCGGTGGCGACGCTGAGCTGCGGCATGATCGGTGCGAGTTCGTTGGCCGCCTCGGTCACCGGCAGCACCGGTCGTATCGACCTGCCGGAGCCGTTCTTCCGGCCGGCCTCGCTGACCCTGTACCGGGACGGTGCCGCGCCCGAGATGATCGCCGCCGAGGAGGCCGGCAACGGCTACCAGTACGAGGCGATCGAGGTGGGGCGCTGCCTGGCCGCCGGGCTCACCGAGAGCCCGTTGGTGCCGCACACCACGACGCTCGAGGTGATGACCCTGCTGGACACGGTCCGCGAGCAGATCGGCGTCCGGTACGAGTGACACGAGCGGCCCCGGTCGCGGTGACCGGGGCCGTTCACGTGCGTGCTCTGGTCAGCCGAACAGCGGCCGGACCAGCAGGTAGGTGACACAGGCGATCAGCGCGGCCGCCGGGAACGTGATGATCCAGGCGATCACGATGTTGCCGGCGACGTTCCAGCGGACCGCGGAGAGTCGCTTGGTCGCGCCCACGCCCATGATCGCCGAGGTGATCGTGTGGGTCGTGGAGATCGGCGCCTTCAGCACCAGGGCGTTGAAGTACAGCACCGCGCTGGCCACCGTCTCGGCGGCGAAACCCTCCGGCGGCCCGAGGTCAATGATCTTGCGGCCGAGAGTGCGGATGATCCGCCAACCGCCGGCGTACGTGCCGAGGGCCAGCATGGTGGCGGAGGTCCAGTAGACCCAGCCCGGGATGTCCGTCTTGCTCTCCTGGAACCCGCCGGTGTAGAGCGCCAGCACCACGATGCCCATCGTCTTGGCGGCGTCCTGCATGCCGTGACCGACCGACATGGCGGCGGCGGACACGGTCTGCGCCCAGCGGAAGCCCCGGTTCAGCTTGGCCGGCTGGCCCTTGCGGAACAGCCAGAGGATCGCCAGCATCAGCAGGTAGCCGAGGGTCAGGCCGACGATCGGCGAGAGCACCATCGGCAGGATGACCTTCTCGCCGATGTTGCCCCACTGCACCAGACCGCCGGTGGACAGCAGGGTCGCGCCGACCAGGCCGCCGAAGAGCGCGTGCGAGGACGACGACGGCAGGCCGAAGTACCAGGTGATCAGGTTCCAGGCGATGGCGCCGAGCACCGCGGCGAAGACCACGCCGAGGCTGCTGACCCCGGTGGGGAGGGTGACCAGACCGTCACCGACGGTCTTGGCGACCCCGGCGCCGAAGTGGGCGCCGAAGAAGTTGCCGACCGCGGCGAGGCCGAGGGCGATCCGGGGTGTCAGCGCGCGGGTGGAGACGCTTGTCGCGATCGCGTTGGCAGCGTCGTGGAAGCCGTTGGTGTAGTCGAACGCCAGGGCAACCGCGATCACCGCCAGGACGGCGATGAGTTCGGGAGTCACCGGCTCAGGACTCCTTGACGGCGATGGTCTCGACGGTGTTGGCCACATGCTCGAAGGCGTCGCAGGCGGCCTCCAGTTCGTCGGCGACCTCCTTCATCTTCAGCACCGTCAACGCGTCGTACTCGCCCGAGAAGAGCCGGACGAGCAACTGCCGGTTGATCCGGTCGCCCTCGTTCTCCAGCCGGTTGCACTCGATCCAGTAGTCCTCGAGGTTCTTCATCGACTGCAGCCGGGGCATCGCCTCGGCGGTCAGCTTGGCCTGCTGGTCGAGCACGTTGACCATCTCGTGCAGCTCGCGGGGCAGCGCCGGCAGCTCGGTCAGCCCGTACAGGTAGAGCAGGTCGCCGACCGCCTCCAGGTGGTCCATCACGTCGTCGAGCAGCGAGCCGAGCCGGTAGATGTCCTCCCGGTCGAACGGCGTGATGAAGGTCGAGTTGATCTTCTTGTACAGATCGTGCGTGATCTGGTCGCTGTCGTGCTCGACCTCGGTCAGCCGCTCGCTGACCGACTGCACGTCGACACCGGGCAGAGCCAGCTCGTTCAACAGCGCGGTGCCCCGGACCAGGTTCTGCGCGGCCCTGGTGAAGAGCTCGTAGAAGGCGCCCTCGGTGGGGCGGAAGGAAAACTTCACAGCACAGACCTCGTCGCGTCGGTGGAAGGGTGGCGGCGTCCGTAGGCGTCCGCTCGGTGAATGCTAGGAAACGCCAGAACCACAGATTCGCCGGCCCACCCCTGGCCAGGCCTCATTCACCGCTCGTTCATCTCCTGTTCATCTCGGGCGTCCCAACCGTCCCCGCTCCCCCAGCGGCCAATCGCTCGCGCTCGTGCGCCACGTCGAAATCGGCAGGCGGATACCCCAGACCGAGCGTGTCGAACGTCTCACGGAGCAGGTGGGCCACGGCCCAGTCCCGGTACCACTTGCGGTCCGCCGGCACCACGAACCACGGCGCGGCGTCCGTGCCGCACCGGCTCAGGGCCTCGGCGTACGCGGCCTGGTAGTCCCCCCAGTGCGACCGGGAGTCGACGTCCGACGGGTTGTACTTCCAGTGCTTACGCGGGTCCGTGAGCCGTTCCAGCAGCCGCTCGCCCTGCTCCGCGTACGAGATGTGCAGCATCACCTTCACCACGGCCACCCCGTCGTCGACCAGTTCCCGCTCGAAGGAGTTGATCTGGTCGTAACGCGCCCGCCAGGTCGCCTCCGGCACCAGAGCGCTGACCCGGGCGATCAACACGTCCTCGTAGTGCGAGCGGTTGAACATCCCCACGTACCCCGGAGGCGGCAGCTCCCGGCGGACGCGCCATAGGAAGTCGTGCCGCAGCTCCTGCGGGGTCGGCGGCCCGAATGAGCGGATGTGCAGGCCCAGCGGGTTCATCGCGCCCGCCACCCGCTTGATCGTGCCGTCCTTGCCACCGCAGTCCATCGCCTGGAGCACCAACAGCACCCGGTGGGCCGGGTCCGCCGAACCGGCCTTGGCCATCGCGAACAGCATCTCCTGCTGCCGGCCCAACTCCTCGCCGATCAGCTCCACCTGCGTACGCGCCCAGATCTTGCGGTGCTCGCCGATCACCTCCGTCGGCGGCAGGCCGGGCGTGGACCGAGGATCGATCGCGGCGAGGTTCACCGGCGCGGTGACCCGTAGCAGATCCCGCACGGACCCGCCGTCCGGCGCCACGATCCGCTCGCCCTGCTCCTGCCCGGTTTCGCTCATCCTCGGATCATCGCCCACCCCCGCACCATCCGCCCGCCGAGGCCCACCGGGGCGGGCCGACGTCCGTCGCAGGCCGCCACGAGTGACCGGCCCGCCCTGCGGGTGATGCTGGAACGGCTCGCACCCGAGCAGCGGGTCGCGCTCGTGCTGCACGACGTGTCCGCGGTGCCGTTTCGCCCGGGTGGCGGACGTGGTCCTCGTCGGCGACGCGGATGGGCACTTCCCGACGGCCCTCCGACCGGTGGTCGGGGCGGACGCGGTGGGTCGCCTCACGCTCGGCCTGTTCGGCCCTGCCGCCGCTGCGCGACGACGACCGGTGGCCGCCACGCTGGTGAACCGTTGCCGGCTCAGACCACCAGGGCCAACCATTTGCGGTACGACGTGGCGAACGGCTCGGTGCCGTCGCCGAGAGCCCCGTACAGCCACTGGGCCGCCGCCTCGGCCTCGACCACCACGTCCTCCGGGTAGCCGAAGCGGGCCCGGTGCTCGGCGAACTCGTCCTCGTCGAGCAACTCCACGCGGCCGGTGGCCCGCCGTCGGACCACGTCCAGGTCGAGGTCGATCAGGTGGACCGTGTCGTCGGACTCCCATCGGGCCGGCGTGGCGATGTCGCAGTAGACCTCACTGGTGCGCGGCGGCGGGTTGAACATGCACGTCCACCAGGCGTGGTGGGGCACCAGCAGGACGAAGGGGATCTTCTCCACCGACGGCCGACCGTGGTAGACCGACTCGGTGCCAAAGGGAACGCCGAGCCAGACGCCGAGGTCGTCCTCTGTGAGGCGACGGGCCGGGTAGTCACGGTGCGCGCTGCCGTCGTACTTGCGGTAGATCACTCGGACCACGTCGCTCGGCATGATTCGCACCCTAACCGATACCGCCCAACACGTCGTAGCGCAGCAGTAACGCGACGGGTGGGTACGCGCCACGCGGGCGGATGGGCGCGGTCGGTGTCGGCGGCGACGGGTACCGTCGCACGGTGACTCCGCCCCGCACCGCCACCGGTTCCGCCACCCCCTCGGCCCGCGGCGCGAGCCGGCGGCGGGGTGCCCGGCCCAGCGGCACGGAGCTGCTCGCGGCAGCGGTCGGCGCGGTTCCCGGCGGCAGCGCGCGGCCCGGCCAGCAGCAGATGACCACCGCCATCGAGGAGTGCGTGACCAGCGGCGAACACCTGCTCGTGCAGGCGGGCACCGGCACCGGCAAGTCGCTGGCGTACCTCGCGCCGGCCCTCACCGTGGACGGCCCGGTGGTGGTCTCCACGGCCACGCTGGCGTTGCAGTCCCAACTCGTCGACCACGACCTGCCCCGGCTGGCCGACGCCGTCGAGCCGCTGCTCGGCCGCCGGCCCACGTTCGCGGTGCTCAAGGGTCGCCACCACTATCTGTGTCTGGCCCGACTGGACAACTCCACCGCGGACGAGCCGGAGGAGACCCTCTTCGACGCCCCGGCCGCCCGCCCCGGCGGCGGCACGAAGTGGCTCGGCGAGGCCGGCCGGCTCGGAAAGCAGGTCGAGCGCCTGCGCGACTGGGCCGAGAAGACCGACACCGGCGACCGCGACGAGCTGGACCCGGGCGTCGACGACCAGGCGTGGCGGCTGGTCTCCATGCCGTCGCGGGAGTGCGTCGGCGCGACCCGCTGCCCGTTCGGCGCGGAGTGCTTCGCCGAGGCGTCCCGGGCCCGCGCCCGCGAGGCCGACATCGTGGTGACCAACCACAGCCTCCTCGCGGTCGACATGCTGGCCGACCGGCACATCGTCCCGCCGCACAAGCTGCTCATCGTCGACGAGGCACACGAGCTGGCCGACCGCGTCTCCTCGGCCGCCCAGGCCGAACTGGTGCCGGAGGTGATCGACCGGTCCACCCGGCGGGCCCGCCCGCTGCTGAAACCGGAGACGGCCGACGCGCTCACCGCCGCCGGTGACGCCCTCGCCGTCGGGCTCGCCGAGGCCCCGGCCGGCCGACTCACCGCCGGCCTGCCGACGCCGTTGCGCGAGGCGTGCACCCTGCTCGACTCGGCCACCCGTGCCGCCCTGGACGCCATCGGCGACATCAAGTCCGACGATCCCGACCCGGTCCGCAAGCAGCAGGCCAAGGCCGCGATGGACGACCTCTCCACCACCGCGCAGCGACTCCTCGAAGAGGCCGACCACGACGTGGCCTGGGTGGAGAAGAACGACAGCGGCAACCGCCGGGCACTCGTGGTCGCGCCCCTCTCGGTCGCCGGCACCCTCGCCGCCCACCTGTACGACGAACGCACAGTGGTCGCCACCTCGGCCACCCTGGCGCTCGGCGGCCGGTTCGACACGGTGGCCCGCGCCCTCGGCCTGGACGCGCCGCCGGTCCCGGCCTCGCCGGCCGCCGCCTCGCTGGCCGGCCGCACCGGCGCGGGTCGCCCGGCCGCCGAGACACCGGGCCGCCGGCTGGCCGACGCCGCCACCATCCCGGCGACCGAGGGCCCGGGCTGGCGGTCGCTGGACGTGGGCTCGCCGTTCGACTACGCGCGCCAGGGCATCCTGTACGTCGCCGCGCACCTACCCCGGCCCAGTGTCTCCGGCCTGCCCGACGCGGCCGGGGAGGAACTGCTCGGTCTCGTCGAGGCGCTCGGTGGTCGTACTCTCGGGCTCTTCTCCTCGCGGCGGGCCGCGACGCAGGCGGCGGAGCTGCTGCGCGCGCGGACCGACCTGCCGGTGTTGTTGCAGGGCGAGGAGGCGCTGCCGCTGCTGGTCCGCCGGTTCCGCGAGGAGCGGTCCAGCTGTCTGTTCGGGGTGATGTCGCTCTGGCAGGGAGTGGACGTGCCGGGCGACGCCTGCCAGCTCGTGGTCATCGACCGGCTGCCCTTCCCACGCCCCGACGAACCGCTCGCGGCGGCCCGCGCCGCGGCGGTCGACGCGGGCGGCGGCTCCGGGTTCGCGGCGGTCAGCGTGCCGATCGCCGCGGTACGCCTCGCGCAGGGAGTGGGCCGGCTCATCCGGGCGACCGGCGACAAGGGAGTCGTCGCGGTGCTCGACTCGCGCCTGGAGACCGCCCGGGGCTACGGGCCGTTCCTGCGCCGGTCGCTGCCCCCGTTCTGGTACACGACCCGCCCCGAGGTGGCCCGCGGCGCCCTGCAACGCCTAGCCACCACCTGACGGCGCGCGGGTCAGGGAGCCTGCGAGGCGACGACGACGGCGTCGGGTGGGGTGTCGGGGACCGTGCGGGCGGCCAGTCGGCGTACCGCGGTGTTCAGCACCGCGATCAGCGGCACGGAGACCAGCGCACCGGTGATGCCCGCGAGCACCACGCCCGCCGCGATCCCGATGATCACGGCGAGCGGGTGGATGGCCACCGCCCGGCCCATGATGAGGGGCTGGAGAACGTGCCCCTCCACCTGCTGCACGCCGATCACCGCGCCCAGGATGATCAGCGCGGTGACAGGGCCGCTGTCGACAAGCGCCACCAGTACGGCGACGCCTCCGGAGAGCGCCGCGCCGACGATCGGGATGAACGCGCCGAGGAACACCAGCGCCGCCAGCGGGAAGGCGAATGGCACGTCGAAGATGACCAGGAAGATGCCGATGCCGACCGCGTCGATGAAGGCGACCAGCACTGTCGCGCGGACGTACGCGACGAGGGTCTGCCAGGCGGCCCGGCCGGCGTCGTCGACCTTCCAGCGGGCGGCCACCGGCAGCAGCCGTACGACGAAGCGCCAGATCTTGTTGCCGTCACGCAGGAAGAAGAACGTCGCGAACAGCACCAGCAGCGTGCCGGTCAGCACCTCCGCCAGCGTCGCCGCAGTGCTCAGGGCACCGCTGGTGAACTTCGAGGTGTTGTCGTTGATCCAGCCCTGCGCCTCGTCGATGTAGCGGTCGAGCTGGGTGTCGGACAGGTGCAACGGACCCGTCTTCAGCCAGTTCTGGATCTGCCGGACGCCCTGCGACGACTTCTCGCTCAGCTCCGGTACGCCCTGAATGAACTCGTTGACCACCAGGGTGAGCGTGCCGATGACAGCCGCCAGGCCGCCGACCAGCACCACGGCCGTCGCCAGTGAACGAGGCAACCGGGCCCGCAGCAGCCAACCCACGGCCGGCGCGAGCAACGCCGAGAGCAGCATCGCGATCGCCAACGGGATGATCACGATCCGGACCGTGCCGACGATCCGGAGCAGCGCCCAGGCCACCACACCAATCACGATCAGCCGCCAGCACCAGGCGGCGGCGATCCGTAGGCCGTGCGGCACGTCGGCGTCGTCCCGGCTGGACGTCGAACTGTGCAGGTCCACGCCAGGATCCGCGCCGACGACCGTGGCCTTCGCCGGGGCGGCGGGCCCGGGGACGGCCGGCGAGGCCACTCCCGGCGTCTCCGGCGCGTCGCTCGGGGTCTCCTCGGCGGCGTGTACCGACTTCTGCCCTGACTGGTAGGCGCGGCGCAGCCGCCCACGTACCCGCTCGAAGTGGCTCAAGCGCACCTCCTGGCAGAAGAGCCGTCCGCCCACGGCGACAGGTCGGACAGCATACGTCCGTTACCGACACCGTAGGGCAGTTCCGCCACACAATGCCCGCACAGCCATGGGCGTAACCACCGGCAGCCGGTCACCTGCGACACGGTAGCGTCTGCCCCGTGACCGCCGACCAGGATCTCGACTCCGGCCTGCCCATCCGCCTGCTGCACGATCGCGTGCTGGTGCGGATGGACGGCAGCGAGGGCGAGCGTCGCTCCACCGCTGGCATCGTCATCCCGGCGACCGCCGCGGTCGGCAAGCGCCTCGCGTGGGCGACCGCCGTGGGTGTAGGGCCGAACGTCCGCGCCATCGTCTCCGGCGACCGGGTGCTCTTCGACCCGGACGACCGCTCCGAGGTCGAACTGCACGGCCGCGGGTACGTGCTGCTGCGGGAGCGCGACGTGCACGCCGTGGCCGCCGAACGGGTGGAGAACGACTCCACCGGGCTCTACCTGTAGACCTCCCCCGGCCCGGCCGCCGTTTGTCGGACCGTACGACGGGAAGCCAGCCGGCGACCGTGGCCCTGGGGAGGGACGATGCCGGTATTCGTGAAGAAGCTGCTGACCTGGGGCAGCGTCGCGTTCCTGATCTACTTCATGGCGTTCCGCCCGGACGGCGCCGCACAGTTGTTCAAAGGGATCGGGGCCGCGCTCATGGCGATGGCCCAGGGGCTCGGCGACTTCCTCACCACGCTGATGACCTGACCCGCCGCCCGGCCGCGCTCAGGCGTTACCCGGCGGCCACGGCCCGGCGGGGCGCAGGCCGTGCCAACCGGCCGGCGGGTGGTTGACCGGGGACGCCGGGGCGAGCACCACCGGGATGGGCACCACCGGCTCGTCGGGCGCGGCCACCGATCGCTGCGTACCGTCCGGGAAGCGCAGGTGGTAGCGGCTACCGTCCCAGACGCCGGCCGGGGCCTGCGGGTCACGGCCCACGAAGTACGACCGGTACATGGTGATCGCCTCCAGCAGTTGCCGCTCCTCGACGGCGGTCCGCTCCCGGTCGGCCGGTTTGCGATCCAGACCGCGCAGCGTCCCGTCGCGCAGCAGGGCCAGCCGGGTCGCGGCCAGTTGGTATCCGCGCATCGCACGCGCCCCGGCGTCGCCGCCGACGCGGCGTGCCCAGCTCCGGGCGGCGTGCCGACGACCCAGGCTGCTCAGCGCGGCCACCTCGGGCGGGCTCAACCAGCCGGCGCGCACGTAGTCGGGCAGCGTCCGTTCGGTGAGCCGCCCCTCCCAGGCGCGCAGCCACACGGCCAGCCCGACCACGCCGAAGAACACCGGCACCATCAGGCCCAGGAAGCCGTACAGCATGATCACGGCCTCGCCGGTGGCCTGGGTGAGCGTGGGCAGCAGGTTCCACGTGCCGTGCAGCATCATCGCCAGCAGCAGGCCGGCGATCGGGGCCAGCACCCGGACCCGCCGGTCGGCCGTGCGGGCGGCCACGCCGAGGCCGACACCGGTCATCGAGGTGAAGAGGGGATGGGCGAACCCGAACAGGAGGATCCGCACGATGAAGATGGCGATCACCTGCTGGGTGCCGGTCGCCGGGCCGTACCGGTCGGCGCCGGCCGCGTAGCCGTACCCGCCCAGGTAGAGGATGTTCTCCACCATGGCGAAGCCGACCGCGGAGAGCCCGCAGTAGACCAGGCCGTCGGTGATTCCGGACCACTCCCGACGCCGGAACACGAGCAGCAGGATCGGGCCGAGGGCCTTTGTCAGCTCCTCGATGAACGGCGCCACCAGGACGCCGGTCAGTGCGTCCGGCAGCCCCCAGTCGGCGAACCGTCCGGCGGCGAACTCGTTCACGTTCAGCGAGGCGGCGGTGGAGACGAACGCTCCCCAGGCGAAGCAGAAGATCAGGTATTTCAGCGGTTCCGGTTCGTAGCGGTCGAGCCAGAGGAAGCAGGCGACCAGCACGGGCACCGGCAGGATCGCGGCGACCACCCCGATGAGCAGCGCGTCGAGGCCCAGCGACTGACCGAGGGTGATGACCATGAAGACCGCGCACGCGGCGATGAGCAGCACCGCCCCGGCCAGCACCAGGAACCGCAGCCAGCCGAAGCGGCGCGGCGGCATCCCGGGTGACGCGCCGGCGGGCGGTGCCGCGGGCGGGTACGGCGGCGACGGCAGGGGTGCACCGGGCGGGGTGTCGGCCATGCGGTCAGCGTAGCCATCCGCCGCCGGCTGGTCCGGTCGCATCCACAGCCGCTATGCTGGGGGCAGGTCACGAGCGCCAGCGTCAAGCCCCGGCTTGCTGGCCGGCAACCCTCGTCGAGTTCGCGGTGGGGTGCCCCGGGTGATGACCGGGCCCAGCCCGATCGGCGTGCTGGGCAAGCGCGGACCCCGTCCCGACAGCACATCCGGGGTCCCTGACCCCGGAGGTTCCGGCGTGTCCGTCACTCTCGCACCCTCGCTGCCCAGCCTGCCCGCAGTCGCGTCGCCGCCGTCGGCGGCGCTCGACGTGCTCGGCGTACCCGGCGAGATCAACCTGGACTACGCGGCCACCGCGCCGTGCGCGCGGGCCGCGGCCGACGCGGTCACCGAACTGCTCCCTTGGTACGCCAGCGTGCACCGGGGCGCGGGAGCGCTGTCGCGGCGCTGCACGCTGGCGTACGAGCGGGCCCGGCAGACGGTCGGCGACTTCTTCGGCGCGCGCGCCGACGACCACGTGATCTTCACCCGGAACACCACCGACGCCCTCAACCTGCTGGCCCGGTCGTTGCCCCCCGGCACGACGGTGGTCACCTTCGCCGGTGAGCACCACGCGAACCTGCTGCCCTGGCCGCGCGGCTCGGTACGCCTGCCGGTGCCCTCCGACCCGGCCGGGACGGTACGCGCTCTCGCCGCCGCCCTGACCGAGCTGCGCCGCGACAGCAACCCCGCGCTGCCGGTGCTGGTCGCGGTGACCGGGGCGAGCAACGTGACCGGTGAGCTGTGGCCGGTCGCCGAGCTGGCCCGGGTGGCCCACCGGCACGGCGCCCGGATCGTCCTCGACGCCGCGCAGCTCGCGCCGCACGCCCCGGTCGACCTGCACACGCTCGACGTGGACTACCTGGCCGTCTCCGGCCACAAGCTCTACGCCCCGTTCGGCGCGGGTGTGCTCGTGGGCCGGTCGGACTGGCTGGACGCCGCCCCGCCGTACCTCGCCGGTGGCGGTGCCACCAGCCATGTCGGGCCGGCCACCCACGACGTGACCTGGGCGAACGGCCCGGCCCGGCACGAGGGCGGCACCCCGAATCTGCTGGGCGCGGTGGCGCTGGCGGCGGTGTGCGGGGCGCTTGCCGACGCCGACCGGGTCGCGCTCACCGTCCACGAGCAGGCGTTGCTGGCCCGGCTACGCGCCGGCCTCGCCGCCCTGCCGCACGTCGTGGAGTTGCGGACCTTCGGCCCGGACGCGCCCCGGGTCGGCATCGTCTCGTTCGTGGTGGCCGGTCAGGACTCCGCCACGGTGGCCGCCCGACTCGCCTCCGACCACCGGATCGGCGTACGGGATGGTTTGTTCTGTGCCCACCCGCTGGCCCGGCGGCTGCTCGGCGAGGCTGCCGCGCGTACCGGCCGCAGGGATCTTCCGCCGACCGCGCTGCGCGCCAGCATCGGTCTGGGCAGCACCGCCGCCCAGGTCGACCAGCTGCTCGCGGCACTCGCCGAGCTCACCTGAGCCCTGCGCTCAGCCGACGGGCGGGGCGGTGGGTGGTTTCGGCGCGTCGCCCGGCTCGGCCGGCTCACCGACCGGCCGTTCCTGGTCCCCGAAGGAGGTCCTGATCCACCGGTTCGCCTCCTCCTGCTCGATGCCGGAGGCGACCAGCAGGTCGCTGGCCGTGGTCCGGATCTGGGCGACCACGACGCTGCCGGAGAAGCCGACCCCGGCACCGTACGCCCGGCCGGCCTCGCTGACGGCTCGCAGCGACCGCTCCCGCGCCTTCTGCGGCTCCTCACCCACCGCGAACTCGTGCTTGAGCAGCCGGACCGACTCGGCGAGGTGGCCGATCGCATCCGGCATGGGTTCGGGTACCGGCTCGTCGTCCTCGACGAGTGTCACGGACCGGCGGATCAGCGTGCCGGAGTTGCGCATCGCACGGTCGATCGGGTCGGCCGCCTCCGCGTAGTGGATGAGTTCGCTGCGGCGGTGCCAGCGGGCCGGTGACAGGGTGGCCGTCTCCTTCGCGCCCTCGATCGCCTCCGCCAGGGTCGCCAGCTCGTCCTTGTTGTTGCGCAGCCGTTCCAGCGCCCGCTGGATGGCGGTGCGATCCCGGGCGCGCAACCCGTCGGCGGTGGCGTCGAGCTGCTCCGCGAGCAGGTCCAGCGCCGGCCGGGCGGCCCGGTTGATCACTCGGAGCGGGTTCAGCGGCAGCAGCACCGCCGTGACCAGCAACGCGATCCCGCCGCCGAGGAACGCGTCGACGAAGCGGGGGATCTCCAGGTTCTGGGTGGACGGGCTCAACGTCACGATCAGCACCGCCGTGGCCGCCGCCTGGATGACGATGGCCACGCTCGCCCCGGCGAAGATGGTGAGCAGGATGGCCACCGTGACCACCAGGCCGAGCTGCCACGCGCCGGTACCGAGGAGGTAGATCAGCAGATCGCCGATGCCCACCCCGACGCCCACCCCGACGATCAGCTCCATGGTCCGGCGGAACCGCTGACCCACCGACGCGGCCAGCGTGCCGACCGCGGAGATCGGCGCGAAGACCGGCTGCGGGTTGCCGAGCACCTTGTGCGAGACGAGGTACGCCAGGCCGGCCGCCAATCCGGCCTGGACGGCCAGCCCACCGGCCATCCGTACCCGGTGCAGCCGGTCGTGCAGGGTGGCCCGGCCACGGTGCCGCAACTGCTCGGTGGCCTCGGCGATGCGGGCAGCGTCGAGGTCCACCAGTCCGTCGCGCAGCGGGACACGCCGCACCGTCGAAGATCTCTTGTCCCGGGCCGTCGCCATGGGCGCGACTACCCGTGGCAGGACCGCTGAATCCTCCCGTGCGCGTGCCGTCTGAGCGGATGCGACAGACTCGGGCAGTGGCGGATCTCCTGGACCGGTGGCAGGCTGCGGCGCACGCCGCCGGCTCGAAACCCGACGAGCGCTCCACCCGGGCCGGTGCACAGCTACTCGCCCGCTGGCGGGAGCCGCACCGGCACTACCACACCGTCGCGCACCTGGGCGTCGTACTCGACGTGGTGGACCGCCACGCCGGGCTGGCCGGGCGGCCCGACCTGGTCCGGTTGGCGGCCTGGTGCCACGACGCGGTCTACGACCCCCGGGCCGCCGGCGACGCCAACGAACGGGACAGCGCGACGCTGGCCGGGCGTCTGTTGACCGGGCTCGGGGTGCCGGCGCCGGCGGTCGCCGAGGTCCGCCGGCTGGTCCTGCTCACCGCCGGGCACCGGGTCGCGCCAGGTGACTCCGACGGCGCCCTGCTCTGCGACGCGGACCTCGCCGTGCTGGCCGGCCCGCCGGCCGCCTACGACCGCTACGCGGCGGCGATCCGACGGGAGTACGCGCACGTGCCCGACCCGGCCTTCCGGAGCGGACGGGCCACCGTGCTCACCGGGCTCCTGGCGCTCCCCACGCTGTTCCGGCTGGCGCCGCTCGCCGCGCGGTGGGAAGCGCCGGCCCGGGACAATCTACGTCGGGAGCTGGCCACTCTCACCGGGCCCGCGGCGTACTGAGGTGCTTCGGGCGACGCAGACCAGCGTCGCGGAGCAACCGGACCAGCTCCCGGCTCGGCACCACCCGGGCACCGAGCCACACCGCCGCCGCGAACCGGTCGGCCGGGATGTCGTAGTGGTCCCGGTCGAAGCCGCGTCGGGGCGCGCCCAGCGCCTCGGCGAAGGCGTGCAACTCGGCGTAGGAGACGTCGCTGATCAGGTGCGACCAGAGCCGACCGCGCCACGGCCAGGCAGGCCGGTCCAGGTAGAGCATGCCGCCCAAGCTAGCCCTGCATTCCGCACGTCGGCGATCGTCAGCACCATTCCAGCGGATTGACGTCGAGCAGGTCGAGGATTTCG
>NZ_JBNCKT010000050.1:0-39671 GCF_049841675.1 Micromonospora sp. DT4 | reverse complement strand
CCGCCCGACGACGCAGATCCTCTTGCGCCGCCGGGGAAAGCCGCCGCGCATCACGTACCGCAACACCCATACACGGATAACGATCACGGCACCTTTGGGTTACTGGTCAATACAACGGCACCTGGGACGACGCGCACATCGACTTCGTCAAGGACGCTCGCGCCTGGTTCCCGCAGGCCGCCGCCCAGTACGGCTTCTCCTGGGAGGCCACCAACAACTGGAGCCTGCTGAACACCGCCAACCTGGCCCAGTACAAGGTCATCATGTTCCTGGATGACGCGCCACCCACCGCCCAGCGCGCCGCGTTCCAGCAGTACATGCAGAACGGCGGCGCGTGGATGGGTTTCCACGTCAGCGCCTGGACCGACAACCCGTCGAGCTGGAGCTGGTACTACAACACCTTCCTCGGCTCCGGCTCGTTCCGGACCAACACCTGGCTTCCGACCCGGGTCACCATGCGCGTCGACAACCGCACCCACGCCGCCACCCGGAACCTGCCGGCGGCCTTCGGGTCGTCGATCAGCGAGTGGTACTCCTGGAGCAACGACCTGCGGCAGAACTCCAACATCGACATCCTGGCCTCGGTCGATCCGTCGAGCTTCCCGGTCGGCACCGACCCCAACCAGTCCTGGTACAGCGGTTACTACCCGCTGGTCT
This sequence comes from Micromonospora sp. DT4, assembly GCF_049841675.1. Classification (NCBI taxonomy): domain Bacteria; kingdom Bacillati; phylum Actinomycetota; class Actinomycetes; order Micromonosporales; family Micromonosporaceae; genus Micromonospora; species Micromonospora sp. DT4. The sequence continues at coordinate 39,014 of NZ_JBNCKT010000050.1, read as the reverse complement.
GGAGCAACCGGCAGTACAAGATGATCTACGCCAACTTCGGGCACAACAAGATGGACTACGCCACCAAGACCGGCCTGTCGTCCACCTTCGACAGCGCCCAGCAGAACAAGCTGGTGATCGACAGCCTGCACTGGCTCGCCGGCGTCGGCACGTCGCCCACGCTGACGCCCACGCCCACGCCCACCCCGACCGGCAGCGCCGGCCCGATCTCGCCGACGGCCTGGCACACCGTGGTCAACCGGGGCAGCGGCAAGTGCGTGGACGCGCGGGCCGCCGCCAGCGTGAACGGCACCGCCATCCAGCAGTACGCCTGTAACAACAGCGCCGCCCAGCAGTACCAGTTCGTCCCGACCAGCGACGGCTACCTCCGCGTCAACAACCGTAACAACAGCGCCCAGGTGCTCGACGTGACCGACCGGTCGACCGCCGACTCGGCGCCCATCCAGCTCTGGTCCTACAGCGGCGGCACCAACCAGCAGTGGCGTGCGGAGTCCGCGGGCGGCGGCTACTACCGCCTGGTCAACCGCAGCAGCGGCAAGTGCCTGGACGTGCCGGGAGCGTCCACGGCGGACAGCGTCCAGCTCATCCAGTACGCCTGCAACGGCACCGCGGCGCAGTCGTTCCGGCTGGTGCCCGTGTCGTAGCTCGGCCGGCCGCGTCTTCGCCGACATCGCCATCGGGCTGTTCCAGGTCGAGGTCGACGGGCACGTCTTCGGGCTGGTCGACTGGTCCGCGGAGTACGACGGCAACGACCACGCCGAGTTCCTCCCCGACGGCCTCGGGTTCGACCCGCCGTGGGACGGCTGCTACGACACCTGAACCGCCCTGTCCAGGCGGAGTGCCGGCGCCCCCACGCCGGAGGAGGGCACCTGCGCGTCGGACCCTTTGCTCTGCTTCAGCGGAGGAAACACCCGGTGTCCGATTATCGGACGTCAGGTGTTGCCTGGATTGAAGCAGAGCAAAGGCGGACTCGAAGGCCCTTACCCGCCGACGCGACACGCGGGACACGCGGGGACACGCGGGCGCAGTCCCGTCCTGGGCCGCTCGGGCGGCGGCGATATCCATTGCGGACTCGCCGCCCCTCCTACTCTCATCAGCGCACGGCCAACCGATCAACCCCGGAGGGAGTACGCCATGTCGCGCCGCATCCGCACCGACGCCCGTTGGTGTCTGCTCCCCGCCGGCACCCCCACGCTCGACATCACCGTTCCCTGCGCCTATTGCACTTTGCGGCACAACGGGCCGGGGTGGCGCGACTGACGCCGACGCTCACCGCGTCCGCCGGCCGCCCATCCCACCGGGATCGGGCGGCCCTTTCGTATCCGCGTACCACCGCTGAGCCGTCGCCGGCCGACGCATGATCGATATTGGTCACCGCACGACCGAAGGAGACCACCATGGGATTCACCCCGCTCGCCGGCACCCGGGCGCCGGTCCGGGTCTGGACGGACCCGTACGCCATCGAGCCGCAGGCCGCGAAGCAGCTGCGCAACATCGGCGCGCTGCCCTGGGTGCAGGGCGTCGCCGTCATGCCGGACGTGCACTTCGGCAAGGGCGTCACCGTCGGCTCGGTGATCGCCATGCGACAGGCCGTCTCGCCGGCAGCCGTCGGCGTCGACATCGGCTGCGGCATGCCGGTCGGCTGCGTGAAGGGCTGACGGGGGTGCGCGCGGGGCGGGAGCACCGGCCCGGTCAGTGATCGGCGCCGCTGCCCCAGGTGGCTGAGCACCTGGGAGACCTGCCACTCGCTGGCCCCGAGGGCTGGCGCAGGTCGTCCTCCTTGAGGTCGCGCACGAGCGCGGCAAGCTCCTCGTGGCCCGCCCGTAGCGCGTGGATTATCTGGTCGGCAGGCGTGGACATGGTGTCTTCTCAACGGATCTTCGACGATGGTCGGGACGCTACCGGACGGTGTGCGCCGGCTGGCCGCACCTGGTGTGCGCCGACCGGTCCGCACCCGGGTCGGGAGCGGACCGGGCGGCGGCACCCGGTTCAGCCCATGTGCACGGCGTTGCCGGCCGGGATGTCCTCCTTGCGCACCTTCACCAGGACCAGGGTGACCAGCCCGGCGAGCACGATGAGGACCGCGCCCCAGGCGAACGCGACGCGGTAGCCGTGCACCAGCGCCTCCACCTGGGTGACCGGGTTCGGCGCCCGGCCGACCAAGTACGCGGCGACCGCGCTGGTGTAGAAGGTGTTCAGCAGCGCGGTGCCGAGCGAGCCACCGACCTGCTGGGTGGCGTTGAGGGTCGCGCTGGCCGCGCCGGCGTCGTGCTCCGGTACCCCGACCAGGGCGAGGCTGGACAGCGGGACGAAGGTGAAGCCCAGCCCCAGGCCCAGGATGACCTGCGCGGGCAGCAGGTGGGTGAGGAACGGGGTGTCCACGTCGATCTGGGTCAGCACCACCATGCCGAGGGCGGCGAGCACCGCTCCGGCGACCATCAGCGGCTTGGCGCCCAGTCGCGGCATGAGCTGGCTGGCGCCACCCGCGGCGATCAGCACACCGGCGGTGACCGGCAGCGACGCGAGACCGGCCTCCAGGGGCTTGTACTGCAACACCACCTGGAAGTAGAAGGTCAGGAACAGGAACGCCCCGAACAGTCCCGCGCCGATCAGCGTCGAGGTGAGGTACGCCCCGCCCCGGTTGCGGTCCAGGATGATCCGCAGCGGCAGCAGCGGGTGGTCGGTGCGCAGCTCGATCACCACGAAGGCGGCCAGCAGCACCACACCGGCGGCGATGAACCCGAGCGTCGCGGTGGCGTCCCAACCGTCCTCGGCGGCCTTGGTGAAGCCGTACACGAGGGAGACCAGACCGGCGGTGACGACGACCGCGCCGGGCACGTCGTAGCGGGTGTTGCCGTGGGCCCGGCTCTCCGGCACGAGCGGGAGGGCGAAGGCGATCGCGGTGGCGGCGATCGGGATGTTGACCAGCAGGCACCAGCGCCAGTCGGCGTACTCGGTCAGCGCGCCGCCGAGCAGCAGCCCGACCGCGGACCCACCACCGGCGATCGCGCCGTACACGGCGAAGGCCTTGGCGCGCTCCGTGGCCTCGGTGAACAGCACCGTGAGCAGCGCCAGCGCGGCCGGCGCGAGCAGCGCGCCGAAGGCACCCTGCAACGCGCGGGCGGCGAAGAGCATCCCACCGGTGGTGGCCAGACCGCCCAGGGCGGAGGCCAGCGCGAAACCGGTCATGCCGACCAGGAAGGTGCGCTTGCGCCCCCAGTAGTCGGCGATCCGGCCGCCGAGCAGGAGCAGACCGCCGAAGGCCAGCGTGTAGGCGGTGATCACCCACTGCCGGTTCGCGTCGGTGATACCCAGGTCGGCCTGCGCCTGGGGGAGCGCGATGTTCACGATGGTGGCGTCGAGGACGACCATCAGCTGGGAGACCGCGATGACCGCCAGCGCGATCCAGCGCCGCGGGTGCGGCGCGCCTGTCGACGTCTCGGCGCCGGGTGCGCCGGGGGCGGTCGAGATGGTTCCGGGCATGGGTGAAGCCTTCCGTGGTGCGGATGTTGATGGATCAGGCCTGGGACGGGCGGTCGTGCCGGTAGCGGAGAACCGGGATCAGCACCTGGTCGACGACCTGCGTGAGGAACGCGTCGTCGGCAGGCAGGCCGTGCGCGACCAGTCGGGACATGAGGAGCGCGGGCGCCAGGTCGTGGAACAGTTCCCGTTCGCCGGCCTCCGGGGGGATCTCCCCGCGGGCGGCGGCGCGGACGAGGATGGCGGTGCTGGCCACCCGCCCGGCGGGCAGCACCTGGTGGCGTACCAGACGTTCCAGCTCCGGGCTGGTCCGCATGGCGAAGGTCAGGGCCTGCATCAGGTCACAGTCGGCCACGCAGATGGCGGCGGTGGCGCGGAGTAGCTCGATCAGGTCACCCCGCAGCGAGCCGGTGTCCGGCGGGTTGAGCACGCCCACCTGGCGGTCGCTCAGGGCGGCGACGACCAGCTCGGCCTTGCCGTCCCACCGCCGGTAGATGGTGGCCTTGCTCACGTGCGCGCGGGCGGCGACGCCGTCGATGGTCATCCGGTCGTAGCCGACCTCGCGCAGCAGGTCGATCACCACGCTGAACAGGTCGGTGGTCGTGCACCGGGCCGCCCGGGCGGCCGGCACCCCGACGCCCGTGCTCACCTGCTGACCATCCAGCACCAAAGCCCCCCGTGAAACGATGTCGTACCGACCATAGTTCGCTAGTAGCGGTTCGCGCAGGGTTTTATGAGGTGCGTCGCATCGCAGGTTCGAAACGGTCACGTTTCCCGGTCAGCTCCCGTGCGGCGCGAGGAGGACCGGCACGGTCACGGCGTTGATCCGGGCGCCGTCGCGGGCCGACACCTCGTACACCTCGATCGTGCCGTGCTGCTCCCGGGCCGTGCGCCACGTGACCGTCACCCGGTAGGCACCCCGGCAGCCGCTCCCGCAGCTCGCCACGCCGAAGCCGGCGGCCACCTGACGGCCGTCGGCGTCCAGCACCCGGACGCTCACCGTGGCCTCGAACACGTCCGCCGTGCCGGTGACGGTGAGGGGGGCGGTGACCCGGTCGCCGACGCTGGGGCCGGTGACCACGATCGGCGCGAGCAGACCCGGATAGTCGGCCCGACCGACCGGTACGCCGCCGGGAAAGCGGACCTGTCGGACGGTGGGGAACTGGGTGAGCGTCCACACCACCTGCGCCTCGCGCAGCCGTCGCCGGTCCGCCGGCTCGTCGCCGGGCGGGACGGGACCGAGCGTCGCCACGCTGTCGGCGATCCGGGTGACCTCGACGCCGGTCGGCAAGAAGGTGACCATCCCCGTGGCGGCCTCGGCCGGTGTCGGCCCGGCGGACAGCTCGCGCAGGGCGAGCCCGGACGTCGCGACGGTGGACGGCCGGGTGCGCCGGGTGGGAACGAGCCGGCCCGAGCGGACGTACCACAGCTCGATCGTCACCGCGTCCGGCCGGCGCGTCCCGGTGACCGTCGGCGTCGACGGACGCGGCGGGGTGTCGGTGCCCGACGGCGACGGCGGAGTCGGCGACGGCGGAATCGGCACGGGCGTCGAGCCGCCGGTGGGCGCGCGGGTCGGCGGCGGTGCGGTGGGCGCCGCGCCCAGGACGCCGGAGCGGGGGGTGCCGCAGCCGGCGAGGAGGAGCGTGGCGCCGAGCACCGCGACACCCGCCGCGCGCCATCCGTCACGCCCGTTCACGCTGGTCCCGTCGCCCCGGCTCATCCCGCACCCCCTCCCGCGCGCCCTCGTCGGGGCGGGTCGGGCCCGGCACGCCGCCAGGGTTGTGCGCGGGCAGCTCCAGGCGGAACCGCGTGCCGACGCCCGGCGCGCTGCGGACGCTCAGCACCCCGCCGAGCAGGGCCGCGTGTTCCCGGGCGATCGCCAGGCCGAGGCCGCTGCCCGGCGCGGAGCGTGACATGTCGACCTTGTGGAACCGGTCGAACACGAGCGGCAGGTGCGCGGCCGGGATGCCGGGCCCGCGGTCGGACACCTCGAAGGCCACCATCGGGCCCGCCGCGGTCACGCTCGCGGAGATCTCGCCGCCGCCGTGCTCGACCGCGTTGGCGACCAGGTTGGCCAGGACGCGCTCCAGGTGGCGAGGGTCCGTGCGCAGCGCGACGGGATCGCCACGGACCAGCACCCGGTCCGACCAGCCACGCGCCGCGACGATCGTGCGCAGCAGCGCCGGCGCGTCCACCGGCTCCATGTTCGGGCGCTCCTGCCCGGCGTCCAGCCGCGAGATCTCCATCAGGTCCTCGACCAGGCGGCGCAGCCGGACCACGTCCCCGACCAGCAGCCGCGCCGCCGGCCGGGCGTCGTCGGGCAGCCGGTCGAGCTGCTCGCGCAGCAGCGAGGCCGCCGCCACCAGGGCGGTCAGCGGGGTACGCAGCTCGTGCGCGACGTCGGAGGTGAACCGCCGCTCCCGCGCCTGCGCGGCCGACAGGGCGGCGATCTTCGCTTCCAGCGCCTCGGCCATCTCGTTGAACGACGCCGCCCAGACGCTGAACTCGTCCCGCCCGCGTACCGGCAGACGGGTGGCGAGCAGCCCCTCGGTGAGCGCCCGGGCGGCGCGACTGGCCCGACCCACCGGCTCCAGGGCGCGGCGGGCCAGGAGACGGCCCACCCCGGCGGCGACCAGGACGACGACCACCCAGCCGGCCAACAGTGCGGCGCGCACCTGATTCAGGTCGGCCGCGATGTCGTCCTCCACGGTGATCACGTACAGCTCGGCTGTCGAGCCGGGGATACGGCCGCCGACCACCAGCAGGCGGGGCCGCTGCGCCGGCGTCGAACGCTGGAACGCGAGCTGTCCGTCAGCGACCGAGGCCCGCAGCCGGGCTCCCAGGGCGGGGGCGTACGCGGGGTGGGAGGGCCGGATCGTGCCGTCGACGAGGACGACGTGCCGGCCGCTGCCCTCGAAGCTGGTGAGCAGCTCGGTGCCGCGCTGCTCGGTCAACGGCAGGAACTGTCCGGCGAGCACGAGCTGGTAGCGGGCGTCGGCGGCGGCCTGGCGCAGCGAGGCGTCCAACCAGGACTGCCGCAGCAGCAGCCCGGTCCCTCCGGCGAGCAGACCGGCGGACACCCCGGCGACCAGCACGAACGCGATCGTCAGCCGACGCCGCAGTCGGCCGGGCGCCACCGCGCGTGCGGCCATCGCCGACCTCCCGTCAGCCGGTGGACAGTTTGTAGCCCGCGCCGCGCACCGTGCGGATGCGCCGGGGGTGCGCCGGGTCGTCCTCGACCTTGGCGCGCAACCGCTGCACCGCCACGTCGACGAGCCGCGAGTCACCCAGGAAGCGGTGGTTCCACACCAGGTCCAGCAGCAGCTCCCGGGTGAAGACCTGGCCGGGGCGTCGGGCCAGCTCCAGCAGGAGCCGGAACTCGGTGGCGGTCAGCTCCACCACCCGGCCATCGCGGCGTACGGTGAAACCGCCCGGGTCGATCTCCAGGCCGCCAATCGTGATGGTGCGTGACGGCGTCGGCGCGCTGGCCCGCCGCAGCACCGAGCGGACCCGGGCCACCAGCTCCGGCAGGTCGAAGGGCTTGCGGAGGTAGTCGTCCGCGCCGCACTCCAGGCCGACCACCACATCGAGCGTGTCGGTGCGGGCGGTCAGCATGAGGATCGGCACCTGGCTCGTCCGTCGGATCTCCCGGCAGACCTCCAGGCCGTCCAGCCCGGGCAGCATGACGTCCAGCACGATCAGGTCGACCGGGTGGGCTCGCCAGGTCACCAGTGCCTGCCGCCCGTCGACGGCGGTGTCCACCCGGAAGCCGGCGCGGCGCAGGCCGAGGGCGGTGACCTCCCGGATGGAGACGTCGTCCTCGACCACCAGTACGCGGCCCTCCATCAGTCGAGGGTAGACCCGCGGCCACGGTGCGTAACCCTGGCGGAACGGTCGTCATCGGAGGCCGGTCGGGTCCTCAGCCCCGCGCCGTCCACGGGCTACGGTCAGGTGCCTTCGGCACCCCCCTCACACGAAAGGGCACGACGTGCAACGTCATGGCTGCGTGATTCGACTCCGCCCCGAGCAGCGGGAAACCTACCTGCGGTTACACGCCGCCGTCTGGCCGAGCGTCGAGCAGACGCTGCGCGAGGCGAACTTCCGCAACTACACCATCTTCCTCCACGACGACCTGCCACGGTCAGCTTCGCGACGAGTTGTCCACGACACCGGCCCGCTACGTGGAGAACATCCGATTCGACCTGGCCGGGGCGCTGCTGGACCAGAACCACACCGCGACGCAGGCCGCCACGCTCGCCGGCTTCCCCAGCTACGAGAGCATGCGATGGATCTTCGCCCGGAAGCTGTCGATCAGCCCCGCCGCCTACCAACGGCGGTTCGGTACGACCCGTCGCGCCCAGGCGGACGAGGGCCCGTCACGACGCTGAGGTCCGGTCGCCGGGCCGTCCGCCCCTGGGGCAGCCGGCCCGGCGGATCGCCGAGCCGGCCAGCTCACCACTGGTGGGCGACGTCGAGCACGATCCGGCTGTGGGTGCCCGGACCGGCCAGCACGACGGTGCGGAACGGCAGCCGGGCCCGTACCCCGACCGCGAAGGTGGTGTAGCCCTCGAAGCTGCCGCCGAAGACCACGTCGCGCAGCGTCGGGTAGCGCAGCAGGTTCGTGACGTGTGCGCCGACCGCGTAGGGCACCGTGCCGAGGTGGTCGTCGTCGTACGCCGGGGCCCGCAGGGAGACCCGCAGCAGCGCGCCTCCGGCGGTGTACGGCGAGAGCGCGAGCCCCTCGCCCTCGGTCCAGGTCTCGCCGTAGCCGACCGCGTAACCGTCGACCGGGCCGGAGAACTCGAACACCACCCTGTCGTAGCAGTCCTGCCGGCCCGTCCGCACCTCGACAAGCGGGGCGTCGCTCAGCGTGCCCGCCGACTTCTCCGCACTGCCCCAGGTGATCCCGCAGTACGCCGCCTCGGCCGCGCTGCCCGCCCGGGTCGCGCTGCCCGCCGCACTGCTGGTGCCGACCGCGCTGCTGGTGCCGGTGTTGCCGAGCAGTCCGGCGAGGACGACCGCCATCGCGGTCAGTGCGCTCCTCATCTTCATCCTCATCGTCGTTCTCCGTTCGGTGTCCCGGGGCCACGTCGCGGCGGCCCTGCCGGTGACCCTCTGCCGCCACCGTCGTCCCGTCCGGACACAGGCACCTCGCCGCGGCGTAACCGCTGGGTAACAGCCGTCGCCCCCGCCGTAATCAGCGTCAGCCGCAGCACGGCGTGGCGTGGCACCCCACGCGATCCCACATTGCGATACGGTGCCTCGCATCGGCACATCGGAGGTGGATGCATGCCTGCCGTCGTCGTCCTCGCGCTGACCCTCGCCCTCGCGCCCGCGCCCGCGCCGTCGGTGTCTGTCACCCCCGGTCCGATCGGCGAACTGGTCGGCGGTGTCGGCCGGATCGTCGGCGACCTGCTGGGCGGCGACGGTACGCCGACCCCGACCCCGACCCCGACCCCGACGCCGACCCCGACGGGCACCCGCGCCCCGACCACCGGGTCGAGCCGACCATCGACGACCGGGCCGTCCAGACCGTCGACGCCCGGCGCACCCCCCGCGCACCCCGCGCCCGCCGGGTCGCGAGCCGGTGTCCGGGCGGAGGCCACCCCCGACCGCCCCGGCAGCGGCGCAGGCACCGACGACCGCGATGCGGCCGTGCCCCTGCGCGGCGGTGACGCCAAGGCACCGGTCGTGGCGCCGTCGCTCGCCGACCCCGTCCGCGATGGCTGGCCGCCCGTGTCCTACCTGCTGGTCGCGATGCTCCTGGTCGTGCTGGCGGCGCTGCTGCTGCGCCGCCGTGGTGACGCCGCTCCCGCCGCCGCTCCCGCCGCCGCTCCCGCCGCCGCTCCCGCACCGATGCCCGACCCCGCACCCACGCCCGACCCCGATTCTGATCCCGACCCCGGGCCGGAGAATGTCCGTCGTCTGCCGACGAGCCTCAACGCCGTCTACGAACTGGGTCGGCTGGACGAGCGACTCGAGCAGGAGCGCCGCCGCCGACCCTGACGCGGGGTCGCGGGCCGGGGCTCAGTGCGCCGGGTACGCGCCCTCGCGTCGTGGGATCGCGTCGTCGTACGCCCCGGACGGGCCGCGGTAGCGGACCGTGCCGTTCGGGTACGGCCACGCGCTGGCTCGGCAGCCGTGCAGGCCCAACGTCTGCTGCTGCATCACCGGCGCCGGCTGGCCCTGCCCCGGGCAGCGTTCGTGGCCGAATCCGAGCCTGTGCCCGACCTCGTGGTTGACCATGTACTGCCGGTAGGTGGCCAGGCTCGCGCCGTAGTTCGGCACGCCCGAGACCCAGCGCGCCACGTTGAGGACCACCTTGGCCCCGTTGCGACAGGACGTGTAGCCGTCCGGTACGTCCTGGCAGAGGGCGTCGCGGGTGTCGGGGGTCGCCAGGTAGATGGTGAAGTCCGCCGACTCGCCAGCGCCCACCCGACGCAGCCGCCATGTCCCGCCCGCCGTCCACCCGCGGGGGTCGTTCAACGTCGCGGAAATCTCGGTGGCGATGTCACCCACCGGAAGACCGCGGATGTCGCGTTCCACGGCGACCCGGTAGCGGAGCAGGGTGCCGCTGTCTCCGCTGCCACCCGTCGTTTCGGCCGCGGCCATCGACCAGCGGTTACCGCCGGTGGCGGGGTAGCTGACCGGGCGGCTGGACGTGCTGCTGGGGCGGAGGATACCGACGCCGGTCGGCCGGTTCGAGGCCGTGGCGTGGCCACCGGGTCGCGGTCCGGTGGTGGGTCCTCCGGTGGCGGGCTGCCCGGCCGCTGGTCCTGTGCATCCGGTGAGCAGCGCCACTACCAGCAGTGACGCCGCCGAGGCAGGAAGCCACCGGTGGGTACCCTTGGTCGACATGTCTCTCCCCTCGCGCGTCGCGTCACGTTACGGCGGCGCAAAGGAGAAGACGGGTGCGGGCGGCGAAAAGTTGAAGTGACCCCGGTCTCAACTTCTTGTCGGCCTGTCCCGTCTGAAATGGTGTGGCACGGGGGTGGGGCGCGGTGGCGCGCGGTGATGCGGAGTTCGTCGAGTTCGCGCGGGCGTCGTCGGCGCGACTGGTGCACGCCGCGTTCCTGATGACCGGCGACCACCACCAGGCCGAGGATGCCGCGCAGACCGCGCTGGTCCGCACGTACGCGTCGTGGTCGCGGATCCACGACGACGACGCCTATGGGTACGCGCGTCGCACCCTGGTCAACCACCTCGTGGACCGGTGGCGACGGCCAATGCGGGAGTACCCGACCGACGAGGTGCCGGAGCAGCGCCGCGGGGACCTCGCCGACGAGGTGGCCACCCGGCGCTGGCTGGTCGCCATCCTCGGCGCGCTGAGCCCTCGGGAGCGGGCCATCGTCGTGCTGCGGTACTACTTCGACCTGCCGGAGGCGCAGGTGGCTCGGGAACTCGCCGTGTCCGTGGGCACCGTCAAGAGCACCAGCTCGCGAGCCCTGGGGAAGCTGCGGGCCGCAGCGCCGCGCGCCGCCGGCGTGGAGGCGCGCCGATGAGCGAGCTGGATCGCCTCCGCGAGGCCATGCGGGCGACCGAGCGCCCCGACGCCGTCCTCGACCTGGCCAGCGTCATGCGCGAGGGACGGCGGCTGCGTACCCGTCGGCGGATCACCGGGGCGGCGGCGACGGTCGCGGCCGGGCTGGTAGCCGTCACCGCGGTGGTGGTCGACCCGACCGGGTCGCACGAACGGTCGCCGACCGAGCCCCCGCCGCTCGTCGCCGTCGCCCCGCCCTCGGGCGGCGGCACGCCGATGGCGACATCGGAGGAGCCGACGCCACCGCCCACGAAGGTTCGTGGCGTGCCAGGTCCGAAGCCCCTGGGTCAGGTGATCGACTCCGGGATAGGGCACGGCACCGACCGGAGGGTCTACTTCGTCGTCGCGGTGATGGTCCCGGGGGCGCCCAGGGTGACCATCGGATTGGCCGCCGGTCGCCGTGCCGCAGACGGAACGGTGAGCACGGACATCCTGGTCAACGACGTCGAGGGCGCCGACCGCAGCCCCGGGTTCCACCAGATCGGGTACGACGAGAGCGAGTCGGTCTTTCCGGTGCCCACCTTCGGCTACTTCGTCGGCCCGGCGGCGCGGATCATCGGTACCGTCGACGGTCGGCAGGTCGACGCCACGGTGGCGCGATGGAGTCTCGACAAGCAGGTCGTGATCTTCTGGTTCGATCCGGCCACGCTTACGCCGGGGGCCCGGCTGGACGGCATCGTCGCCCACGACAGCGCGGGTCGCCGGCTCTGAGCCTTGGACAGCCGTAGCCCACGTCATGCCACGATCAAGGCGTGAGTACCGCCGAATCTGGCGTGAGTGCTTGACCCAATCTCCCTCCGACTTCGCCAGGACATGGCTGCTGGTGAGCTTCCCGGCCTGACCGCAGAGGTTCCATGGGTGATTGCCGTTGCGCCGTGCTGCGCCCGAGGTTGTGGAGCCCTCATGGTCATCCTCAGTCTTCCGGCTACCCACGCTGAGCCGGTCGCCCCGGGTTTAGCTCAGCCGGCGTTCGATGGTCACGGTCGTCCCCTCGCCCGTGGAGACCAGCCGTACGTCGCCGTAGGCGTTCATCAGCAGCGCGCCCCGACCCCGGTCCATGGCCGGTCGGCGGTCCCGCCAGGTGCCGAAGTCGCGTACCGAGATCCGGACCAGCGCGCCACCCACCTGGAGCCGGACCCGCACCTCGGGCCGGCGGGGCCGTTGCGCGTGCTCGACGGCGTTGTTCATCGCCTCGGAGGCGGCGAGCAGCAGATCCTCCACCACGTCCGCGTCGACGTCCAGGTCGTCCAAGGCCAGCCGGACGTGTTGGCGCATGACGGCCGCCGAGGTGGGCACGGACGGGTACGTCCACTGCGTGTCCAGCCTGTCGCCGATGCCGTCGTCGGACGTGTCGGCGACCGGCACGCCGGCCGTGTCGCCGGCAACCGGATCGGCGACGCGATCCACGGGTGGCGCGTTCCAGCCCGACTCGGCCCCGGCGGGCGTCGGCTGGGCCGCGACCGGTGTCGGCTCGGCGTCGGCCGGTGCGGGGGCGTGGTCGCCGGACACCTGGGTGCGGGCGCGGCGGATGGCGGTCCGGATCCGGGCGATCAGCTCGGCGGCGGCGAACGGCTTCACCAGGTAGTCGTCGGCGCCGAGGCTCAGACCGGCCACGCTGGCGTCCTCGCCCGCCCGCGCGGAGAGCACCAGCACCGGCAGCGCCCGGGTGTCGGGGTCGGCGCGCAACCGGCGGACGAGGTCGAAGCCGTCCAGCACCGGCATCATGACGTCGGTGAGCACGAGGTCCGGTGGCTCCCGGTGGATCGCGTCGAGGGCCTGCAGACCGTCGGTGACCGACCGCACCCGCCAGCCCTGACCGGCGAGCAGCCGACTCAGGTACGCGCGCATGTCGCTGTTGTCGTCGGCCACCAGGATGCGGGCCCCGACCAGCTCGTCGGCGGCCGGGCCCGGCGCGGCCGCAGGCTCGGCGACGTCGCCGGCCGGGTCGGTCAGCCAGCCCACTGCCTCCTGGCCGGCGGCGCGTGCCGCGTCGCCCCGCCCCTCGCCGGGCGGGCCGGTCGTGGCCGTGCGTCGCGCCGCCGACCAGGGCAGGGCCACGGTGAAGGTGGTGCCGGCACCCACTCGGCTGGCCACCCGGACCTCACCCCCCTCCAGCCGGGCCAGCTCGTGGACCAGGGCCAGGCCGATCCCGGTGCCCTCGTGGCTGCGCGACCGTGCGCCCTGCACCCGATGGAAGCGCTCGAAGAGCTTCGGCAGGTCGGCCTCGGCGATCCCGATGCCGGTGTCGGCGACGGTGAGGCGTACCTCGTCGTGGTCGGCGTCCACGGCGATGCGGATGCGACCGATGAACGTGTACTTGAGGGCGTTCGACAGCAGGTTGGTGACGATTCGCTCCCAGTTGACCGGGTCGACGGTGACCGGGTGGGGCAGGGGCGGGCAGTCGACGTCCAGCGTCAGGCCGGCCCGCTCGACGGCGGCGCGGAAGACGCTGGCCAGCTCGGCGGTGAGGGCGGGCAGGTCGACCTCGTGGGCGTCGCTGCGAGCCCGTCCGGCCTCCAGGCTGGAGAAGGTGAGCAGGCTGTTGACCAGGGTCAACAGGCGGGTCGCGTTGCGCCAGGCGGTCTCCGCCCGCTCCCGCTGCGGGGGTGCCAGCGGCGCTGCGGTGTCGGCGAGTGCGTCGGCGAGCGGCCCGAGCATGAGGGTCAACGGGGTACGGAATTCGTGGCTGACGTTGGTGAAGAAGGCGGTCTTCACCCGGTCCAGCTCGGCCAGCGTCTCGGCCCGGCGTCGCTCCCGCTCGTACTCCTGGGCGTTGCGCACCGCCGCGGACACCTGCTGCGTCAGCAGTTGGTAGAAGGAGCGGTACGCCTCGTCCAGCGCCCGGTTGGGGCTGACGCCGACCAGCAGGACGCCGAGCGGCTGGTCCTCGGCGGCCGAGGGCAGCGGCAGGGCCAGCGCGGCGCGGGTGGGATCGCCCCACGGGCCGGCGGGCAGCGACAGCCGGTCGGCGACGCCGGTCACGTCGGCGGGTCGACCCGACGCCGCCTCCGGTAGCGCCCAGGCGCGGGCCGTCGGGCTCGGGTCGGCCAGGTCGACGACGGACGGCAGCGTCCCGGTGACGATGGCGTGGGGCGGCTCTCCGCCCGCGCAGGCGATCCGGCGCAGGGCCGCGCCGTCGCGTAGGTAGATCGCGGCGAAGGGTACGTCCAGCGGGTGGCCGCCGATCGCGTCGATCAGCCGGGAGCACGTCGCGTCGACGTCGACGGTGCGCCCGTCGCCGCGCAGCGACAGGTCACGCAGCAGCCGCAGCCGCCGTTCGCCGACGACCTGCTCGGTGACCTCGCTGCACACCGTCAGCACGCCGACCGTGCGGCCGTCGTCGTCGCGGGCCGGGGCGTGCGAGACGCTGAAGTACGCCTCCTCGCGGTAGCCGGCGCGCTCCAGCAGGAGCTGGAGGGCGGGTACCCAACTGGCCACGCCGGTCGCCATGGCCCGCTCGATCAGGGGGGCGAGGACGTCCCAGCCCTCGGCCAGGGTCACCCGCACGTCGCCACCCAGGGCGGCGGGGTGCTTGTCGCCGATCAGCGCGGAGTACGCGTCGTTGTAGAGCTGGGAGAAGCGCTCGCCCCAGAGCAGCAGCATGGGGTAGCGGGAGGAGAGCACCACCCGTACGGCGGATCGCAGGCTCTGTGTCCAGCCGGACACCGCGCCGAGCGGTGTGTCGGCCCAGTCCAGCTCTGCCATCAGCCGGCCGGTGTCACCGCCGTCGTCGAACAGGTCGGTGCGGGGTCGTGTCACGCTCGCCCCGGCCTCATCGCTAGCCCCCCGTTCCGGGCCCGACGACCCCTGCTGGCGTTACCTACCCATCCTGACACCTCTACTCACCTGTGCCGACGCCGGTACCCATCGTCGAACCGGTGGGGGTTCGGGACGAACGTCCGATGCCGCAGGCATAGATCTTTGTAAGTGTCTCGGTTATCTCTCCAACCCCCGAGGAGCCCCCATGAGAGGCAGAACGCTGAGCGCGGGAATCGCGCTCGCCGTGTTCACCGGGATGACGGTGACGCTGGCCGCCCAGCCGGCGACCGCGTCACCCTCCGCCGCGACGACAGCGGCCCGGCCGATCGCCGCGTCCGCCGCCGTCCTGGCGGCGCCGGACATCTCCGTCAGCAACGTCCAGGCGCACCTGACCCAGCTCAACTCCATCGCCAGCAGCAACGGCGGCAACCGGCGGGCCGGCTCGGCCGGCTACACCGCCTCGCTCAGCTACGTCAAGACCCGTCTCCAGTCGGCCGGGTACTCCGTCAGCGAGCAGTACTGCTCGAGCTGCACGTACCCCTCGAACAACCTGATCGCGGAGTGGCCCGGCGGCCCGGCCGACCAGGTGGTCATGTTCGGCGCCCACCTCGACAGCGTCTCGGCCGGCCCGGGCATCAACGACAACGGCACCGGCTCGGCCACCCTGCTGGAGAACGCGCTGGTCCTGGCCGCGGAGAACTCGACCATGACGAAGAAGGTCCGGTTCGCCTGGTGGACCGACGAGGAGCAGGGGCTCAACGGCTCCCGCTTCTACGTCAACTCGCTGAACTCCACCCAGCGCGGCTACATCAAGGGCTACTACAACTTCGACATGGTCGGCTCCACCAACGGCGGCTACTTCATCAACCGGGTCAGCTCCACCACGGCGGCGCCGCTGAAGGCGTACTGGGACTCGTTGGGGCTGCAACCCGAGGAGAACGTCGAGGGCCAGGGCCGCTCCGACGACTACTACTTCCAGCAGGCCGGCATCCCCACCTCGGGGTACGCGGCGGGCGCGAGCGCCCGCAAGACCAGCAGCCAGGCGGCCAAGTGGGGCGGCACGGCCAATGCCGCCTACGACTCGTGCTACCACCGTTCCTGCGACACCACCGCCAACGTCAGCGCCACCGTGCTGAACCGGGCCGCGGACGGCGTCGCGTACGCGTTGTGGCAGCTCGCCGTGGGCGGTGGCACCCCGACCAACGACTTCTCGCTCGCGGTCAGCCCCACCACGCTCACCGTCGCCCGGGGCGCCAGCGCCAGCGCGACGGTCAGCGCCGCGACCACCTCCGGCTCCGCGCAGACGGTCAGCCTCACCGCGTCCGGAGCGCCCAGCGGGGTGAGCGTCTCCTTCAGCCCGTCGTCGGTGACCTCCGGCGGATCGGCCACGATGACGCTGACCGCGTCGTCCAGCGCCACCACGGGCACGGTCACCGTCACGGTCACCGGCGCCGGCTCGGTCACCCGGACCGCCAGCCTCACCCTCACGGTGGCCGGCGCCGGTGGCTGTGCCGGCGGGCAGGTGGTCGGCAACGGTGGCTTCGAGAGCGGCACCACGCCGTGGACCGCTTCCTCCGGTGTGATCACCAACTCCGGTAGCCAGCCGGCTCGCACCGGGTCGTACAAGGCGTGGCTCGACGGGTACGGCAGCAGCCACACCGACACCCTGTCCCAGTCGGTGACCGTGCCGGCCGGCTGTGCCAGCTACACGCTGTCGTTCTGGCTGCACGTCGACACCGCCGAGACCACCGGCTCCACCGCGTACGACAAGCTGACCGTGCAGGTGGGCTCGACCACGCTGGCGACGTACTCGAACCTCAATGCCGCCTCCGGCTACGCCCAGCGCACGTTCAACGTGGCCGGGTTCGCCGGGCAGACGGTGACTCTGAAGTTCACCGGCACCGAGGACTCGTCGTTGCAGACCAGCTTCGTGGTCGACGACGTGACCCTGCAGGCCAGCTGAGGGACGCCTGGTGGGGGCGGCACTCCGCCCCCACCAGGCGTCTAGTCACGCCCGTCCATGTCTGGTAGAAATCTTTCAAGGCCGGCCCCTGATTCGCATAATTCCGCCCCTCACGCGAACGGGAGTGCCATGTCACCCAACCGATCCACCCTGCGCCGCCGCGTGCTCACGCTGCTGGTGGCCACCCTGGCGACGGTCTGTGCCGCGTTCGGCCTGGCCACCCCGGCCTTCGCCATCAGTCACTCCAGCGCCACCTCGCAGCTACGCGCCGCCGGCATCTCCTGGACCTCCAGCGGCAACTGCAGCGACCGCAACGTGTCCACCTGTACCTCGTTCGAGGGGGTTCGGCAGGCCACCATCGACGGCATCATCACCTTCAAGCGGGCTAGTGGCTGCGCGATCACCATCACCGCGGGAACCGAGGTCGGGCACGCCGGGGGCACGTACAGCCACTGGAACGGCTACAAGCTCGACATCGCGCTGAGCACCTGCATCCAGAACTACATCTCGGCGAACTACACCTACGTCGGTTACATCTCCGGCTTCGGCTACCAGTACCGCGCCCCCTCGGGCAACCTCTACACCAAGGAGGGCAGCCACTGGGACATCCTCTTCTACGGCTGCGGCGGCTGCTGAGCGACGGATGTCGAGCCCGGTGCGCGGACGGAGCTGACCGCGTACCCGAGGACGGGCCGCCGCCGGATGCTCCCGGCGGCGGCCCGGTCGCGTCCAGGGTCAGGGGAGCTGCGGGTAGAGCGCGGCGACCCGGCCGCCCGCTCGGCGAGCTGGAGGCGCAGCGCGTTGGTCATCGCCCACTCGGCGGACTTCTGTTAGGTAAAGTCAGCCATGTCACGCGACGGCCGTACGGGAATCGGGAATACGACCGGGAGGCGCACACGCCCACCCCGGTGACGGCTCGTATCCTTTGCGCGAACCTCCGCACTAGCCAAGATGGGAGACGGTGTGACCAACCAGGCCGAGACGTTGGAGTTCCAGGCCGAGGCGCGTCAGCTCCTGCAGCTGGTCGTCCACTCGATCTACTCGAACAAGGACGTCTTCCTGCGGGAACTCATCTCGAACGCGTCCGACGCCCTGGACAAGCTGCGGCTGGCGACGCTCGTCGACAAGGATCTCGTCGCCGACACCGACGACCTGCACGTCGCCGTCGAGGTCGACCGGGACGCCCGCACGCTGACCGTGCGGGACAACGGCATCGGGATGAACCGCGACGAGGTGGTCCGGCTGATCGGCACGATCGCCAAGTCCGGCACCGCCGAGCTGCTGCGCCAGCTGCGCGAGTCCGCCGACGCCCGGGCCTCGCAGGATCTGATCGGGCAGTTCGGCGTCGGCTTCTACGCCGCGTTCATGGTCGCCGACCGGGTCACCCTGCTGACCCGCAAGGCAGGCGAGACCAGCGGTACCCGCTGGGAGTCCACCGGCGAGGGCACCTACTCGATCGAGCCCGTCGAGGAGGCGCCGCAGGGCACCGCGGTGACCCTGCACCTCAAGCCGGCCGACACCGAGGACAACCTGCACGACTATACCGCCGAGTGGACGATCCGCGAGATCGTCAAGCGCTACTCCGACTTCATCGCGTGGCCGATCCGGATGGCCGTCGAGCGTCCGGGCGCCGAGGGCGAGGCCGCCACCAGCGAGGTGCAGACCCTCAACTCGATGAAGGCACTCTGGGCGCGCCCCCGCGACGAGGTCGACGCCGCCGAGTACAACGAGTTCTACAAGCACGTCAGCCACGACTGGGCCGACCCGCTCGAGGTCGTACACATGAAGGGCGAGGGCACCTTCGAGTACGAGGCGCTGCTGTTCCTGCCCAGCCACGCCCCGCTGGACATGTTCTCGCCGCAGGGCCGTCGCGGCGTCCAGCTCTACGTCAAGCGCGTGTTCATCATGGACGACTGCGAGGCGTTGGTCCCCACCTACCTGCGCTTCGTCAAGGGCGTCGTCGACGCGCACGACCTGTCGCTGAACATCTCCCGCGAGATCCTCCAGCAGGACCGGCAGATCCAGATCGTCCGCCGCCGCCTGGTCCGCAAGGTGCTCGCCACGGTCAAGGACCTGAAGGCCAACCACCCCGAGCGCTACCGCACCTTCTGGACCGAGTTCGGCGCGGTGGTGAAGGAAGGGTTGATCGACGACACCGACAACCGCGACACCCTGCTGGAGATCCTGTCGGTCGCCTCCACCCACGACGCGGCGGAGCCCACCGACCTGGCCGGTTACGTCTCACGGATGAAGGACGGCCAGAACGACATCTGGTACGCCACCGGTGACTCCCGGGCCACCATCGAGAACTCCCCGCACCTGGAGGCGTTCCGGGCCAAGGGCCACGAGGTGTTGCTGCTCACCGACCCGGTCGACGAGGTGTGGGTCGAGCGGGTCGGCGAGTACGACGGCCGGCCGCTGCGCTCGATCGCCAAGGGGCAGGTCGACCTGGACACCGACGAGGAGAAGCAGCAGGCCGAGGCCGAGCGCGAGCAGCAGCGGCAGGAGTTCGCCGCGCTGGTGCAGTGGCTGGGTACGACCCTCGCCGACAGTGTCCGGGAGGTCCGCCTGTCGTCGCGGCTGACCACCTCACCGGCCTGTGTGGTGGGCGACGCGCACGACCTCACGCCGACACTGGAGAAGATGTACCGGGCGATGGGGCACGAGGTCCCCACGACCAAGCGGATCCTGGAGATCAATCCTGGTCACCCGCTGGTCGCCGGGCTGCGCAAGGCCCACGAGCAGGGCGACTCCGGCCAGGCCCTGACCGAGACCGCCGAGCTGCTGTACGGCCTGGCCGTCCTCGCCGAGGGCGGTGAGCTGGCCGATCCGGCCCGGTTCACCCGTACGCTCGCGGACCGACTGGCGCGCACCCTGTAACCGTTCGACCCTCCGGCCGGCGGGCCGCCCGATCAGCGGACCCCGCCGGCCGGTCCGGGTGTGTCGGCGTCCGCCAGTCGGCGGCGGACCTCCGCGGCGTCCGGGTGGCCGAGCTCGTCGAGGATGCCCAGCGCGGTCCGCCAACTACGGGCCGCTTCCGCCGGTTCGCCGAGGTCGACCAACGCCTCCGCCAGGTGCGTCAGCGTGTCCGCCTCGTAGTAACGGTCCCGGAACTCCCGGTACAGCGCCAGCGCGTGCCGGTACGCGACCACCGCCTCCGCGGGTCGCCCGGCGCGGTGCTGCGCGTAGCCGAGGGTGTCCCAGGTGGCCGCCTGGCCGTGCCGGTCGTCGAACTCGCGCAGCAGCTCCAGCCCTTGCTGGCACGCCTGCACCGCGGCGTCGTGCGCGCCAAGCTGGGCCCGGTACCAGCCGACCGCGTTCAACGCCATCGCCTGCCCGTAGCGGTGGCCCGCCTCGCGGTACAGCGTCAACGCGGCCTCGGCATGCTGGACCACCTCGGCACGCCGGCCCTCCCGGTCGGCCACCTCGGCGAGATCGAGGTAGGTGTGCCCCTGGTTGGCCGGATCGCCCAGCTCGCGGAACAGCTCAAGCGCCCGCCGGAGCTGACCGGGCGCCTCGTCGAGCCGACCCAGTCGGGCCTGCGCCCGCGCCAGGCTGCGGTGCGCGTGCGCCTGCCCGGCCACCGCACCGCTGCGCCGGGCCGCCGCCAGCGCCGAACGCTGCACCGCCAACTGGTCGTGCCAGCCGCCCTGGCGGTCCAGGAAACTGGTCAGGCTCCAGGCCAGCTGCCAGGCGTGTCGGTCGGCCCCGCTGACGGCGCACCGATCCACGAGCGCGATCAGCACGTCGCGCTCGCGCGTGAACCACGCCACGGCCTCGTCATGGTCGCCGAACTTCTCCGGCCGCACGCCGGCGACGGCCGGGGCGAGAGTGATCGGATCCCAGTGCGGATGCAGCAGCACGGCCGCGGCGTGCGCGCTGTGCAGGTAGTGGTCGAAGAGCCGGCCGCGCGCCTCGGCCCGGTCGCCGGCCGGATCGTGCTCGGCGGACAGCTCGGCCGCGAACGCCCGCAACAGGTCATGCATCGCGTACCGGTCCGGGGCACGCTCCAGCATCAGATGCGCGTCCGCCAGCTCGGCGAACGCCGCCTGGACGGCCCGCCGGTCGGCGCCGACGAGACTGACCCCGGCCGCCGTGCTCACCGTCACGTCCGTGCTGCCCCCGACCAGCCGGAACAGCCGCGCGGTCGGCGTCGACAGCAGTCGGTAGGACCAGGACAGCGCCGCCCGCACGCTGCTGTCGTGGTCGCCCGTGTCCAGCCCATCCAGCCGGCCGTCGGCCCGGAGCTGCGCGCCCAACTCGGTCAGCGGAAGTTGGGGCCGGACCACCGCCCGGGCCGCCACCACGACCAGGGCCAGCGGTAGCCGGTCACAGATCCGGACCAGCTCGTCGACGGCGGCCCGCTCGGCCTTCGCCCGCGCCCCGATCCGCGCGTACAGCAGGTCCTGGGCGTCCTCGGCGGTGAGCAGATCCAGTACGACCGCCTCGGCGCCCTCGGTGGCCACCAGACCGGTGAGTCGATCCCGGCTGGTCACCAGCACCAGGCAGCTGGCCGTGCCCGGCAGCAGCGGTCGGACCTGCGCGGCGTCCCGGGCATTGTCGAGCAGCACCAGCATCTGTCGACCGGCGAGCAGGCTGCGGTACAGCGCTGTCTGCGCCTGCTCGTCCGCCGGGACCTCCCGCGGCGGCACTCCGAGCGCGGCCAGGAAGCCCCTGACCACCTGCTCGGCGCTTCGGACGACGCCGCTGTGGCTGTAGCCGCCCAGGTTGGCGTAGAGCTGCCCGTCCGGGAAATGGCCGGCGACCCGGTGGGCCCAGTGTACGGCGAGGGCCGTCTTGCCGACCCCGCCCGCTCCGGAGAGCACGGCCAGTGGGACCGCCCCGGGGCGTGCCTCGGCGGACGCCCGCAGCGCGTCCAGACGGGCCAGCTCCGGACCCCGCCCGGCGAAGCCCCGGACATCCGACGGCAACTGCGCGGGGATCGGGTGGTCCGGCCGCGTCCGGGCGACGAGGCCCGCGCCGGGCGGGGCGGGAGATACCTCCGGGGTCGGCACGGTGACCTCGCCGCGCAGGATGGCCTGGTGCAGCTGGCGAAGCTCGACGCCCGGATCCACGCCGAGCGCGTCGGCGAGCCGGTCCCGCAGCCGGGCGTAGTACGTCAGCGCCTGCGCGCCCCGACCGGCCGCGGCCAGCGCGTGCAGCAGCACGGCGGCGACCGGTTCGTCGAGCGGATGATCGTCGGCGAGCCGGGTCAGCGGATCGATCACCGCATCCGGCTCGCCCCGGCGCAACAGCCCACGCGCCCACTGCACGACGGTGTCGGTGTGCCGGCGGTGCCAGTCCTGCCGGACCCGGGCCGCCCACTCGCCGGGCAGCCCGGCCAGCGGCTCGCCACGCCACAACTCCAGCGCTCTGCGCAGCAACTCCACCCGCTCGGGGTCCCCGTCGGGCAGCCCGTCGGCCCGGTGCCGCAGCGCGTCGAAGTGCGGGCCGTCCACCGTCTCCGGTGGCAGGTCCAGCAGGTATCCGCCCGACCGTCGTACCAGCGCGTCCGGTGCGCCCGCGTCGGCCAGCACACGGCGGAGCCGGGCGAGGTAGACGTGCAGGTTGTGGCGAACCCTGGGCGGCGAGGCGTCGCCCCAGACCCGGTCCACCAGAGACTCCAGGTGCACCGGTCGGCCCACGTCGACCGCCAGCGCGGCCAGAACAGCGCGCTGGCGCGCCGCTCCGGCATCGACCGGATGACCATCCGCCCAGACCTCGACCGGCCCGAGGACCCGAATCTCCATGAACCGCCGCTCGCTGTGCCGCCGGTCGGCCCCAACGGCACCGGGACAGCTGGATTGAGGTTCCGGCAGGAATTCGTCGACCTTCCGCGCAGATCATCGTTGGCAGAAGGACATCGATCAACGCGATGTCGGCAACTTGACTCACGGCCTGTCCCGGTCGTGACGACACCGGAGGTCACCATCGTGCGAAGTGCTCTGCGAAGGTTCGCGTCCGCCCTGCTCGGCACGGTCGCCCTGGGCGCCGCGATCGGCGTCGCCCCGAGCCCGGCCCAGGCCGCCAACTATGCCTGCCCGTCGGGTCTGCTCTGCCTGTACGCCGGGATCAACTTCAGCGGCGACATCTTCCTGCTCGACGGGCCGTACAACGGATGCAACGACGTCCCGCTGCCCTCGTACTTCCGCAACCGGACACAATCGATCATCAACAACCGGCCGTCCGGCACCGTCTCCACCTTCTGGGACAACGCCAACGCCACGGGTCTGCTCGGCTACCAGCACGCCTACGGCTACCGGGCGAACCTGGCGTACGACTCGGCCGCGATCGGGGGTAGCTGGAACCAGCGGATCGAGGCGGTCCGGGTCTGCTGATCCGGCGGCGGCGCCGGGCATGGGCTACTCGGCGTCGCCGCACCTCAGGGAGGGACCACAGCAGCGCCGGCCGGACTCCGACGGGGGATTCCGACCGGCGCTGTGGTGGGGTTCAGCCCGGGTAGTAGCAGACGTTGGGAATGACCGGGCCGCCGTCGACCCCGAAGATCGCGAAGCCCATGTACGCGCGGGTCTGTGGGCCGTACTCGCCGTCCTCGGCGATGTCCGCGTACACGATGTCCTCATTGATCCTGTGCTGGGCGTACCGGACGGCCTCGCGGGTCTTCGAGCCGTAGTTGCCGTCGAGGGTGAGCGATCGCGAGTAGCAGTTGTTCAGCGCCTCCTGCAGCACCAACACTGCCGAGCCCGAGTGGCCGTAGGTGAGGTAGCAGTGCTTGTTTCCGGTCTGCCAGCCGACGGTGGGGACGTGCATGTCCGCCCCGCCCGGGTAGCCGCCGACCCGGTAGAAGGTCAGGCTGGTGCACGGGCTGGACGCCTGCGCGGCGGTCGGCGTGGCCAGGGTCAGGCCGGCGCCGGCCAGTACGGCCACGAGGGTGGCCGCAGCGCGGCGACGGCCGTTGCGACTCTGGTGGATGGGCATGATCTCCTCCTGGGGATTGTCTCCGGGATCGACCCGGTGCGCTTCAGAGCATCGCGACCGTCCATCTACGGTTTCCTGTCTGAACGTCAATTCACCGGTGACAGCCGGTCCTGATCCGAAGCGGTCCACGGTGGTCGGTGCACAGGTGCACGTGGTCCGCAACCGCTGGGAAAGGCGCCCCGCGTGGGCCGGTGAACAACTTCACAAGCGGTGGGCGATGTTCACCGACCGT
This sequence comes from Micromonospora sp. DT4, assembly GCF_049841675.1. Lineage (NCBI taxonomy): Bacteria > Bacillati > Actinomycetota > Actinomycetes > Micromonosporales > Micromonosporaceae > Micromonospora > Micromonospora sp. DT4. The sequence continues at coordinate 15,101 of NZ_JBNCKT010000050.1, read as the reverse complement.
GCCTACCGTCGGTCGGGTCCACCACCGTGGACGCCGCGACCGGCAACGCCAAATCCTGCCCCCGGTCGTCGGGAAAAGAACCCGGGCAGGAGCGGGGGACCCAACGTTCCTCGGTGCATGTCACCTCGGGGTGAAGCCGCCAGCGCGCGGCCGGGCTCCTCGGCCCGAACCCGACAGCTCACCTCGCCGGCGTGGAGGAATGAACAATGACATCTGCGTACACCCCCCGTCACCGACGGGTCACCACCCGCCGCGTCGCCGTCGGCACCCTGGCCGTCGGCGCGGTCACCGGCGCCGTCGTCCTCTTCGGCCCGGCGGCCCCGGCTCAGGCCGGCGTCAACTGGGACGCGGTCGCCCAGTGCGAGTCGGGCGGCAACTGGAAGATCAACACCGGGAACGGCTACTACGGCGGGTTGCAGTTCTCGCAGGGCACCTGGGCCGGCTACGGCGGCACGAAGTACGCCGCCCGCGCCGACCTGGCCAGCCGCGGGGAGCAGATCGCGATCGCGGAGAAGGTGCTCGACGGGCAGGGCATCGGCGCGTGGCCGACCTGCGGCCGCAAGGGCGGCTCGTCGGGCGGCTCGGCCACGAAGTCCACCCCGAAGTCCTCGACGAAGTCGACCACCAAGTCGTCGAAGGCGACCAAGTCGTCGACGTCCACCGGCGGCAAGGAGCGGTCGTCCCGGGGCGACCAGCCGGCGACCCGTGGTCACGAGCGGACCACCCCGGCGGCCAGCGGAGACACGTACGTGGTCAAGCCGGGGGACACCCTGTCGGAGATTGCCGAGCGTCACCGCCAGGCCGGCGGCTGGCAGGCCCTGTACGAGCGTAACCGGCAGCTGATCGGCGTCGACCCGGGCCTGATCCTCCCGGGCCAGCGGCTCGCTCTCTGACGCACGACAGACGAACGCTCGGCCGAGTCACCGGCCGAGCGTTCGTTCGTCTGGCTTTCTCCGCGCGGGACACGTCACGCCGCCGAGGCGGCCGTCCCCGCCTCGCGGCGCGCCGCCGCGTCGCCGTTCCAGCCCCAGCGCGGTGCCGGTGCGGCCGCCTCGGCCGGCCAGCCGGTGCCGGCCGCGCCACCGTCGATGGTCATCTCGACCGGGTCGGCGGTGCTGCGGGCCATCCGCAGCGACTGCTCGGCGCCCGTGCGGGCCGAGCACGGCCAGGCCTGGCCGGCGCACTGGAGATTGCCGCAGTGCCCCTCGTCGTCGGGCTCGTGGGCAGCGAGCACGTCGACCGCGAGCTGCCAGAGCAGCGGGTTGGTCACGTCGTGCGGGCGTTCGGCGCGGCGGCTCGGTCGGTTGCTGGTGTCGTCGGACATGTGCCCCCCTCGTCAGGCTGTACCCCACAAGGGTCACCCATGGGCGGCCGACTAAACCGTCGACCTGCTGTGATGTGTCTCCGGTCGCAGCAGCCGGGGCGTTTCTAGTCCGGCAATAGCGGCATCTCGACCCCGGGATCGCGGCCGAGCAGCACCGCCCGGGTGAGCGCCGCCGAGCCGACGGCGGTTCACCTGCACGGCCCGGGGGTCGCGGTCGTGGGCGAGGGCGTGCAGGTGCCGGCCGGCACCCGGCCCGAGCAGCGACACCAGCGCGGCCTCGCCGAGCCGGGCCACGTCCGCGACGGTACGGATCCGGCGTTCCCGCAGCTTGGCCGCGGTAACCGGCCCGACGCCCCAGAGCCGGTCCACCGGCAGTGGATGCAGGAACGCCATCTCGGAGTCGGGGGCGGGGTGGTCTGCCGGAAGATCTCGAAGACCGCCCGGTTGGCCTGCGTGTACGCCGACATCCGGGGCGGCACCACGATCGCGTCCGGGCACAGCCGGTGGGCCTGCTGACCGCCCATCGCGCTGCGGACGCCCCGCGCCTTCGCCTCGTAGCTGGCCGTGAGCACCACGCCGCCACCGCCGATCACCGGCCGCCCCCGCAGGCGCGGGTCGTCGCGCTGCTCGACCGACGCGTAGAAGGCGTCCAGGTCGGCATGCAGGATGTGGGCGTCGCGCGACACGTACACATGTTCGCATGGTGGCCTGTCGTCACGGCAGTGAGCTGGGCGAACGTCGGCTCAGTCGAGACAGAACTCGTTGCCCTCCGGGTCGGCCATCACGAGGTGGCCGGCGCCGAGCGGGGGAGCGGGCTCGTGTCGGGCGAGCCGTCGGGCGCCACGGGCGACGAGCCGGTCGGCCTCCGCCTCCAGGGCCGCCATCCGGTCGTCACCCGTCAGCTCGGGCGCGGCCCGCACATCGAGGTGTACGCGATTCTTGGCCTGCTTGCCCTCCGGCACCCGCTGGAAGAACAGCCGTGGCCCCGCCCCCGTGGGGTCGACCACCGCCGACGCGTCGTTGCGGCGCTCCGGCGGCACGCCCATCGCGTCCAGCGCGGCCTCCCACGAGTCGAAGCCGCCGGGCGGCCTCTGTAGCTCGTAGCCGAGGGTGTCGGCCCAGAACGCCGCCAGGGCGGCCGGGTCGGCGGCGTCGAACGTTATCTGCACCTCGCGGACCATGGCGGCTCCCTCTTTTCCGGTCTGGTCGGTCACGCCACCATCCTCTCGCGATCGACCGACAGGATCGGTGCGTTGCGGGTGCGTCGGCGGGGGTCTCGCGTCTGATCAACACCGCGCCACGATACGGGCCGCGCCTGGTTCCGCCGAGATCAGCCGACGGCGGTGGCCGATGGCGGGGCGCTGCCGCCCTGGGGCGCCTCCGGGGTCATCAGCCGGATGATCTCCTTCTGGTCGGCGGGGGAGGGCAGCCCCCATTCCGGCCGGTACCCGTACACCTCGTGCAGTGGGCTGGAGCCGGTGCGGCCGTCCAGGATCTCCACGGCGTCCGTGCCGATCAGGCCGGGATGTTCCACGCCGCACGCCTCGGCGACCTTGGTCAGGTCCCGGCGTAACGTCGCCAGGTAGTTGGCCGCCCGGACGGACTTGAGCGTCGGGTCGAGGCCCCGGGCCAGCCAGGCGTTCTGTGTCGCCACCCCGGTGGGACAGGTGTCGGTGTGGCATTTCTGCGCCTGGACGCAGCCGATCGACAGCATCGCCTCGCGGCCCACGTTGACCATGTCGCAGCCGAGCGCGAACGCCACCACCGCGTTGTCCGGCAAACCGAGCTTGCCGCTGCCGACGAACACCACCCGCTCCTGCAGGTCGTGCTCCGCGAAGACCTTGTAGACCCGGGAAAAGCCCTGCTGGAACGGCAGTGACACCGAATCCGTGAAGATCAGCGGTGCAGCCCCGGTACCGCCCTCGCCGCCGTCGACCGTCACGAAGTCGACGCCCCGACCCGTGTCCCGCATCAGGCCGGCCAGCTCCTGCCAGAAGCTCAGGTCGCCGACCGCCGACTTGATGCCGACCGGCAGGCCCGTCTCGGCGGCCAGTAGCTCCACCCAGTCCAGCAGACTGTCGCAGTCGGAGAACTCGGCATGCCGGGACGGGCTCACGCAGTCCCGTCCGGCCGGGATGCCCCGGGTGGCGGCGATCTCGGCGGACACCTTCGCCCCGGGCAGCAGCCCACCCAGGCTCGGCTTGGCGCCCTGGCTCAGCTTGATCTCCAACGCGCGCACGGGAGCCCCGGCGACCAGCTCCTTCAGCCGGTCAAGGCTGAACCGGCCGTGGTCGTCACGGCAGCCGAAGTACGCCGTACGAGCTGGAAGACCAGCTCACCGCCATTGCGGTGGTACGGCGACAGGCCGCCCTCGCCGGTGTTCTGGAGGCAACCGGCGAGGGCGGCCCCCTTGTTCAACGCGGTGATGGCGTTGCCCGAGAGCGAGCCGAAGCTCATCCCGGAGATGTTGACCACCGACTGCGGCCGAAAGGCGTGTGCCCGGCCCCGGGCCGCGCCGAGCACCTTCGCGCACGGCAGCCGTACGTCGTGCCCGGCCGTCGGGGACGACGGTGGCACGGCCCGGCCGAACGTGCGGTGCTTGATGATCGGGTAGCCGGGCGTGTACTCGATGTCGTTGTCCGTACCGAAGCCGAAGTAGTTGTTCTCCTGCTTGGCCGAGGCGTAGACCCAGCGGCGCTGGTCCCGGGTGAACGGGCGCTCCTCGTTGTTGCCGGCCACGATGTACTGCCGAAGCTCCGGCCCGATCGCCTCCAGCAGGTACCGCGCGCGACCGAGCACCGGGAAGTTGCGCAGCAGCGCGTGGTCGCGCTGGATCAGGTCGCGCGCGGCGAGCGCCGCGACGGCGGCGGCGACGGCGGGTACGGCTCGACGGGCCCAAGTCATGCCGGGCAACCTTTCCGCCGGGGCGGCCGGCCAAACCGGCCGGCCGCCGACATCGCGCTGCTCAGGTGGCCGGTGGGGTCGGAGGCGGCGCGGGATGACGCCCGGACCGCCTCCGACCGACGGTCAGTGGCGCTTGAACGACTGACGGACCATGCCGCCGACGATCACGCACCAGGTGCTCGTGCTGAGCTTGCCGTCGCGGGGCAGCCCGTGCAGCGCCTGCACGTCCTGCACCGCCCTGCGGGTGGCGTGGTCGTACGCCCCGGTGGCGGTGACCGCGTACCCCTTGGTGGCGAGGATTTCCTGGACGGCCGTGACCGGCGCGCCCGCGGCGTGCTGGTCCAACTCCGGCGCCAGGGTCTCCCAGGTGGGCGTGGTGAGCGTGGCGTCCACGTCCACCGCGATGCCGTTGCGGGCCTGCCAGTCCTGCACGGCGGCCACGGTCGCCGCGTCGAACGTGCCGCTGACCGTCACGGCGTAGCCCCGGAACGCGAGCAGGTGCTGCACCACCCGGACCGAGGGCGAGTTGACGAACCGCCACAGGTCGGGCCAGCGGCGGGCCGGCACGTCACCGAGCGGGGTGCCGAGGGCGGCGTGCACGCGCCGCCGCAGCTCCGGGAACTGCCGGTAGAAGGCGGCGCCCGGGCACTGCGTGGTGCGGAAGTCCCAGTGTCCGAAGATGTCGTACGCGTGCAGGCCGTACTGCCGGCAGATCGCCACGCAGAGCTTGACCAGCGAGTCGGTCAGCGCCTGCGGCGGCGTCTCGGTGACGTAGGTGCCCTCGTTCTCGATGCCGATGGCCCGGCCGTTCTCGCCCGGACAGTGCGCCGAGATCATCTGGCGGTCGCCCGCTTCGAGGCGTTCCAGGCTGCCCCGGCGGCCCTCCAGCACGTAGCCGCCCCGGCTCACCGTGAAGTTCTGGCCGGTGTCGGACCAGCCGTTGCCGTCGATGTGCAGGTCCTGGCAGTCGTGGGCCAGCTTGACCGCCTGCTCGCGGGAGTAGTCGGTGACGTTCGGGAACGCCATGTGATGCACGATGATCTTGTTGGTGGCGATGGCGCTGACCGACAGCGGGGACGTCGGCGGGCGGGCGCCCCACTCGTCGCAGCTGATGATCCAGTCCAGGTCCGTGCCGGGTGCGGCCTGCGCAGCGCTCGAGAAGGCGAGTTCGCTTCCGACGACGGCCACCGTGGCCGCGCCGAGACCGGCCCGCAGCAACGTCCGGCGGTCCACTTCAGAATGCTCGACGTGCATGACATCTCCTCTTGCGGCCGACGGCGGGGGAATGAAAAGTAGCTCCAGTGGCCGCACGCATCACGGAGAATATTGCCAACACTCGCCCGCGCGCCAGAGCTGGCCGGCGTTTCCCCGTCCGCTGGTGGGGGTAGGTCGGGGCGGACTGTTCCCGCTGCCCCCTAAGGAATGACCCGATGAGTGACAACATTAGCGACGCGGTGGGCGACGCCCTTCGCTCGGTGATGCTCTTCCTGCCCAAGGCCGCCGCCTTCCTGGCGATCCTGGTGGCCGGATGGCTGATCGCCAAGGCCGTGCTGAAGATCGTGGAGAAGGTCCTCGAACGGGTGGGCTTCGACCGCGCCGTCGAGCGCGGCGGCATCCGCCGTGCCCTCAACCGCTCCCGGTACGACGCCAGCGACATCGTCGCGAAGCTCGTCTACTACGCGGTGCTGCTGCTCACCCTCCAGCTCGCCTTCGGCATCTGGGGGCCCAACCCGATCTCCGACCTCATCACCGCCGTGGTCGCGTGGTTGCCCCGCGCCTTCGTCGCGATCGTCATCATCGTGGTCGCCGCCGCCATCGCCAACGCCGTCAAGGACATCATCGGTGGCGCGCTCGGCGGACTGTCGTACGGCCGGGTGCTGGCCGGTATCGCCTCAGTGTTCATCCTCGGCCTGGGCATCATCGCCGCGCTGAACCAGATCGGCGTGGCCACCGCGGTCACCACCCCGGTGCTGATCGCCGTGCTGGCCACCCTGGGCGGCATCCTCGTCGTCGGGGTCGGCGGTGGCCTCATCCGCCCGATGCAGAATCGCTGGGAGGCGTGGCTGACCCGCGCCGAGCAGGAGTCGCAGCTGGTCGCCACGCACGCCCGCGCCTACCGGGCCGGTCGCGCCGAGGCCGAGGCGGCCCGCGCCGAGGCCGAAGCCGCCCAGTCGACCGCCACCCGCGCCGACGCGGACAGTACGTCGGTCACGACCCTCCCCTCCGACGCGGACGCCACGCAGGTGACGACCTTGCCGTCCGACCGGGACGCCGGGCAGGTGACGCCCCGCCAGTCCGACCCCGAGGTGACGCAGGTGGTCACCCGTCCGCCCGACGCGGACGCCACGCAGGTGACGACCCGTTCGTCCGACCCGGAGGCCACGCAGGTCGTGACCTGGCCGTCCGACCCGGACGCGACGCAGGTGGTGCGGCCCTCGACGGACGACACCACCCAGGTGGTCGCCCGGCAGACGCCCGTCGACGCCACCCCGGCCCGCCCGGCCACCGAAGACACGACGCAGGTGATGGGCCCGCACCGCGATGCCGACACGACCCAGGTGATCAGCGGCGGCGCCGGCGCGGTTCCCGGTCAGCGCACCAGCGACGGTAGCGAGACCACGACGGTCATCCCGCCAGCGGACCCCGACCGGCGCTGAACCGAGTCGGGCCAGCGGGGCGGGATCCACCGGGATCCCGCCCCGTTCCCGTTCCGCTCCCGTCTCGCCGGCACGTCGAAAGCGCTGGCCGGCGTCGCGGCGGGCGGTCTACCATCGCCGACATGACCTGGCGACATTGATCCAGCGCCGTAGTCCGAACCCGTGGGCCGCCACGGGCACCGCACGTCCGGTGTCCGTCTCCACTCCCACGGGAAGGCCTCATGACCCACCTCGCCTCGCGCGTGCCCGGCCCGGCGGCGCGCCGACTCTCGGTGACCCTCTACGGGTACGCGTTCCTCAGTGACCTCGTCCTGCTCTATCCCCTGTACGTGGTGCTCTTCACCGACACCGGCCTGTCGGTGGGGCAGATCTCGTCGCTGTTCGTCATCTGGTCGACGGCCGGAATCCTGTTCGAGGTGCCGTCCGGCGCGTGGGCCGACGTGGTGTCCCGCCGGCTGCTGCTGTGCCTCGCCCCGCTGGTGACCGCCGCCGGCTACACGCTCTGGGTGCTGCTCCCGTCGTATCCGGCCTTCGCGGTCGGGTTCCTGCTCTGGGGCGCTGGCGGGGCGTTGGTCTCCGGCGCGCTGGAGGCGCTGGTCTGGACCGAGCTGGCCCGGCTCGACGTCGTCGACCGGTACGCACGGGTGCTCGGTCGGGCGCGCACGGCGGGTGTGCTGGGCGTGGTGGTCACCGGGGTGCTGGCCGGCCCGGTGTTCGCGGCCGGCGGCTACCCGGCGGTCGGTGCGGGCAGCGTGCTCGCCTGCCTGCTCGCCGCGAGCGTCGCGATCCGGTTCCCCGAGCACCGCCCGCCACCGGACGCCCCGCCGCCGCCCGCGCACGACGCACCGCTGTCCGTATCGCCCGTCGCGCCACCACCGGCCGCGTCGCCGGCTGTGTCGCCGGCCGCGTCGCACGGCGACGCGTCGCCGGTCGCGGCGTCCAGCTCGGACGACCACGACGACCTGACCTGGTTCGAGACGCTTCGGGCCGGCGTGACGCAGGTCCGGACGCGACCACCCGTGCGGGCCGCCGTGCTGCTGGTCGCCGTGGTGGCCGCCGACTGGGGAGCGCTGGACGAGTACACGCCGCTGCTGGCACTGGACACCGGAGTCGGCGCGCAGGCCGTGCCGCTGCTGCTCCTGCTGCTGTGGGCCGGCGTGACCGTGGGCGGGCTGCTCGCCCCGGCGGGAGAGAAGCTCGGCCGTCGCGGCTACGCCGTGCTGCTGGCACTGGTCGCCGTGGCGCTGGCCGGGGGCGCGCTCGTCCGGCATCCGGCCGGCTTCGTGCTGCTCGCGGTGGCGTTCGGTGCCGCGCAACTGGCCACCGTACTGGCCGACGCGCGACTACAGGCAAGGATCACCGGCGGCAGCCGCGCCACCGTCACCTCGTTGGCCGGGATGCTCACCGACGTGCTGATCATCGGGACGTACGCCGGGTACGGGCTCGTCGCCACGGCGGCGGGCAATGCGGTGGCGTTCGCGGTGGCGGGCGGGGCGTACCTCGTCATGGCGCTGGCGTTGCGGGGCCGCCGCCGGCATCGGGCGGCCGTGAGCAGCGGCGTCGCCGCCACCACCGTGCGCGGCACGGGCTGACGGCATGGACCGGCGATGGTCGATCGGCTCGCGGCCGGGCCTGCCCGCTGTCAGGACGCGGACGTCAGGACTGCTCGCCGTCGAGGTAGACCCAGCGGCCGTCCTCGCGGGCGAAGCGGCTGCGTTCGGTGAGCGTGCCCGGCCGACCTGCCTCGCGGTAGTGGGCGTGGAACGTCACCGTGCCGGTGGCGTCGAGCAGGCCGCCGCGGTCGGTGTCGACGATCTCCAGCCGGGTCCACCGCTGCTCCGAAGCAAGTTCCAGGCGTTCCGGCCGGGTCGAGGAGTGCCAACTGCGCAGCAGGTAGCCGGCGTCGCCCAGCGCGAAGGCGCTGAACCGAGAGCGCATCAACGCCTCGGCGGTCGGCGCCTGGGCGGTACCGCCGTGGATGGGGGAGCAGCAGTCGGCGTACGCCCGGCCGGAACCGCACGGGCAGAGCTGATTCGCCCGGCGGCCTCGCGTCACTCTGCCCACCGGGCCATCCTGCCGCACCGCCGGGCGGCCACGACGACCGGTCGCCCGATCGGCGATGGGCAGTGATGGTTGACGATCTTGTTCAACGTGCTCGGCGTCCGCTAGGCGCCGAGGCTGTTGTGCAGCGACTACCGGATGACGAAGCAGACCGCCCACGCGTTCGGGGAGCTGGAGTACGACATCGCGGCGTTCACCCACGGCCCGGAGCTGGCCGACCGCCCCCGCGAGCGCATCCGCGACTTCCTGACCCGCCGCCGCTGATCGGCCGCGCGCCGCTGACCGGCCTCCTGCGCTGATCGGCCGTGCGCCGCTGACCGACCGCGCGCCGCTGACCGGCCGCGCGCCGCTGACCGACCGCGCGCCGCTGACCGGCCGCGCTGCGCTGACCGGCCGCGCGCCGCTGACGAGCGTGCCCCGGCGTTCACAGCCAGCCCGAGCGGCGGAACAGGCGGTACAGGGCGAGCGCGGTCACCGCCATCAGGGCCAGCGCGCCCGCGTACCCGTAGCGCCAGGCCAGCTCGGGCATGTGGTCGAAGTTCATGCCGTAGACGCCGGCGATACCGGTCTGCGTGGCGGCGATTGCCGCCCACGCGGCGATCTTGCGCATGTCGTTGTTCTGCTCGACGGCGAGCTGCGCCAGGCGGGACTGGACGATCGAGGTGAGCAGGTCGTCGTACGCGGCCACCCGGTCCACGGCCCGGCTCAACCGGCCGTCCACGTCGACGAACCAGCGGTGCAGGGCGCGCGGCGGCCCGTCGCCGGTCGGGTCGAGCAGTGTCCGCAGGGGCGTCTGGAGGGGGAGCACCGCCCGCTTGAACTCCACCACCTCGCGCTTGAGCTGGTAGATGTGCTGGATGTCGGCCGACCGGTCGCGGGCGAAGACCGCCTCCTCGACGCGCTCCAGGTCGCGCTCCACGTGCCCGGCCACCTCCAGGTACGTGTCGACCATGCGGGCGCAGACCGCGTACGCCACCGCCCAGGGGCCGGCTGCCAGCAGCGCCGGGCGGCGCTCGATGTCGACGCGGACGTCGCGCAGCGCCCCGGCGGCGCCGTGCCGCACGGTGACGGCGAACCGGTCACCGAGCAGCACCATCACGTCGCCGGTGTCGATCACCTCGGAGGTGTCGGTCAGCTCGGCGTGCTCGACGTACCCGGCGGTACGCAGCACCAGCCGGGTGACCGGCCCGTGTCGCTGCACGGTGGGCCGGTGCCCGTCGGCGAGCGCCTGCTCGACGGTCAGCTCGTCCAGGCCGAAGGTGCGGCCCACGGCGGCGAGCACGGCGGGCCCCGGCTCGTGCAACCCGAGCCACACGAAGGCGTCACGGCCACGTCGGGCGCGGGCGTACGCGTCGTCGTAGTGCGGCCGCCCCGGTTCCCGTCGACCGTTGACGTAGACGGCGCAGTCGACCACGGCGTCCGGATTGGACCGGCGGGGTGTGGGAGTCGCACCGCCGGGGCGGCCGAGCAGTCGACGGGCCAGGGCGCGTACGCCCCGACCGGCCCGGTCCCGTACCGCTCGCTGATCCACGACGCGCCTCCTCCCGAGCACCGTCGCGGCTACGGTGCTCGCAGGGCATGGTGCCACCGGATTCTGCCCAGTGGCGTCCCGCCCCCGACAGCGGGGGTTGTCGCCTCAGGCGGTGCGGGTGGCGAAGACGACGATGTTGTCGACGTAGTTGCCGGTCGCGTCGTCGAATCGGCCTCCGCAGGTGATCAGGCGCAGTCCGGCGACGGCCGCCGGGCCGTAGACCAGGCCGCTGGGGAAGCGGTCCTTGGGGTACGCGTGGACACCGTCCACGGTGAACGTGGTGACTCGCGCGTCGGCCCGGGTGACCTGGATCTCCTGACCGGCGCGGAGGCGACCGAGGTCGAAGAAGACCGCCGGCCCGGCCGGGGAGTCGACGTGTCCCACCAGGACGGCGTTGCCGGTCTCGCCGGGGCTCACCCCGTGCCGGTACCAGCCGGCGAGGGTCGGCCTGTCCAGCGGGGGGACTTCCAGCACCCCGGCGACGTCTACGCCGACGGGGACGATGTCGGCGCGTACGCCGATGGTGGGAATCTGGACTCGGACGGGCGCGGCGCGGGCCAGCGGCGCCAGGTCCGGCGCGGGCCGGGAGTGTGTCGGCGCGTCGGCCGGCGGGCGTGGGGGGCGTGTTGGCCCGTCGGTGAGGCCGACCGTGACCAGCCCCAGTCCGGACATGCCGAGCAGAGCCACCGCCGCCGCCAGAGTGCGCTGCCGCCACCACACGTGTTCACCTCCGTACGCCAATGGTCGGGGTGCCCGTGCCGGTGTCGCCGGCACGGGCACCCGTCCGCAGGGATGGAGCGGATCGCCGGTCAGGCGACGGTGGATACCGGACGGCGTCGGCGCAGCAGCAGCACCGCGCCCGCGGCGGCGGTGCCGAGCAGCGTGCCGCCGGCGGCGAGCGCGGCGTTGTCGCGGTTGTCGCCGCCGGAGCCGGCGGGCGCGCCGCCGATCGGGGTGACGGTGAAGGTGGCGCTGCCCGCCGAGCTGCCGTCGCCGCAGGTCGCGGCCACCGTGTACGTGCCCAGGGTGAACCCGGCGGTGAACAGTTCCGCGCTGAGCCCGCCGCCCGCGGCGGCCGTGGTGGAACGGACGTTCTCGTCGCGGTTGGGTCCGGTGACCCGGAAGATGACGTCACCCGACTTCGGGTTGCAGGTCGTCGCGGTGAGCACGACGGTTCCTCCGACCGGGGTGGTGGCCGGTGACACGACGGTGTCGGCCAGTGCGGCGCCCGGCAGCAGGAGCGTGCCGAGACCCACGCCGAGCGCCGCCGAGCAGAGTGCTGTTGAGACCTTCATACGCGTCTTCCCTCACTTTTCGTCCGCTGGCTGCGTGGGACGTCGTTCGGGTGGCCAACTCCGTGACTAGCACCGGTGTGCCCAACACTAGGTGGGTTGGGACCCCGATCAGGTGAAAATGAGAAACCTTCGTTGCCGTCACGTGTCCACCCGAAGGCGGGAGAGAGTAGGGCTTGGGCCCGACCGGGCCGACCGACGCCGGTGCGCCGGTCGATGTCCGCTCCGGCCGGGCTGTCACCCCTGGGCCGATGGCGAGGTATGGCCGGCGACGGCGGAAATGGCCGGGTCGGCCGCGTGGAGGGTCCTGGTGGCGTTGATCGGCGGCGACTTCCGGGCCGCCGGCACCGACCCGTCCGGGCCCGCGACCCGCTCGATGCGCGCGGAGATCGTCGAAGGGCTGCGCTGGCTGGCCCACCAGCGGTTGCTGCGCACGATGGCCGTGCTGATCGGCCTGCTCGACGTGACCCTCACGGCCGCACGCGCTCTTCGCCTTCGGCGTGCACGGCGGACTGTGGAACCTCGTCGCGAACTCGTTGCGTCAACGACTCACCCCGCCGACGTTGCAGGGGCGCGTGTCCAGCGCGACCATGTTCGTAGCGGCGGGCGGCAACTGCGTAGGGGCGCTGCTCGGCGGCCTGCTGGCAGCCCGGTTCGGCATCACCGCCCCGTACTGGGTCGGGCTGGTGGTGGCGATCGGCGTCTCCGCCGCCACCTGGCGGGTCTTCAACCGCGACGCCGTGGCACGCGCCTCCGCCGACGAGCCTCCGGTCGAGCAGCGACCCGCTCCGGTGCCCTGAGGGCGCGGCGCGCGGCGCGGCCCGACGGTGTGGCAGCGTGGTGCGGGTGACCGATTCCGCTCCGCTCGACGTCGACCTCGCGCTGCTCGGCGGCGGGGGCGCCGCCTCGTTGGTGCTCGCCGCGCTGGACCGGCACGGCGTCCGAGACCTGCGGATCGCCGTCGTCGACCCGGTCCGCCGGCGCGGCCAGGACCGCACCTGGGCGTTCTGGGGCCACCCCGACACCGACCTCGACCCGCTGCTCAGCGCGAGCTGGCACCAGGTCGAGGTGGTCACGCCCGCGCGGCGTCGCGTCCTGGACCTGACCCCGCTGCGGTACGCCATGCTGCGCTCCGGCCCGGTCTACGACCGGGCTGCCGAGGCCGAGCGCCGGCTGGCCGCCACCCGTGTCGTCGCCCCGGCCGAGACGGTCACCGACGACGGTGACCGGGTGGTCGTCCGCTGCGGCGACGGTTCTGTCGTACGGGCCGGCTGGGTGCTCGACTCCCGCCCCCGCCCACCGGCGCGTGTCGGCCGGACGACCTGGTTGCAGCACTTCCGCGGCTGGTGGCTGGAGGCCGACCGACCGGTGTTCGACCCGCGGCGGGCGGTGCTCATGGACTTCCGCACCCCGCAGCCGGCCCGGGGTGTCTCCTTCGGGTACGTGCTGCCGGTCAGCGACCGCTACGCCCTCGTCGAGTACACCGAGTTCTCGCCCGGCCTGCTCACCGACGCCGGGTACGACACGGCGCTGTCCGGCTACCGCGACCTGCTCGGGCTCGACCCCACCGGGCTGCGCGTCCGCGAGGTCGAGAACGGGGTGATCCCGATGACCGACGCGCCGTTCCCGGGCCGGCCCTCCCCCCGGGTCGTACGTCTCGGCACGGCCGGTGGCGCGACCCGCCCCTCCACCGGGTTCACCTTCTCCGCCATGCACCGCCAGGCCGACCAGGTCGCCCGCGCGCTCGCCGTCGGCCGCCCGCCGGTGCCGGCGCCCGCGTACCCGGCCCGGCACCGCTGGATGGACGCGGTGGCGCTGCGGGCGCTCGACCGGGGCGGCGTCGGCGGCCCCGACTTCTTCGACCGGCTCTTCGACCGCAACCCCCCCGAGCGGGTCCTACGGTTCCTCGACGGCGTCACCACCCCGGCCGAGGAGATCGCGATCATGAACTCGACCCGACTGCTGCCGATGATGGCCGCCACGGCCGGCGACGCCGCGCATCGCGTCCGCGACCGCCTGCGGCCCGCCCGGCCCGCGCCGGCCGTCCCGGCTGCCGTGGTGGGTGGTCCGCTCCGGCCCCTCGCCGACTCGGAAACCTGACCCGGCCCGGTCAGCGCCGGGCCGTCACCGCGTCGCGGATCAGCACCCGCAGGTCCTCCATCGGGTCGCCGTCACCGGCCCCCAGCAGGGTCTTCGTCGCCGCGACCGTCAGTCCCAGCTCCGGGTACGCGTAGGCGAGGCTGCCGCCGCTGCCGGCCGCGCCGAACGAGCCGTCGTCGTCGACCGCGTACCCGAGGCCCCAGGTCGTCTACTGCCCGAACACCCACTCCGGCCCCGGAGGCCGTGCGCCACGGTCGCGGTGAGGGCCTTGCCGGTGGACACGCTCCAGATGGGGGTGTCGGCGGCCAGCGGCCGGCCGGTGGCCCGGTTGGCGCACCCGGCCTGCACCTGAAGGATCGGCTCGCCGTCGAGGTACGCGACGACCTGCACCCCGGATTCCCGTCCGCTGGCGATCAGCTCGTCGATCGTGCGCCGTACGTCGGCCCGCAGGCCGTCCCAGTTCCCGTCCACGACGGGTCGACTCTGACAGACCGGACCACGCCCGGGCGCGCTATTTTCCCCTCATTCGCTGAGGAGGCGGTCACGCAGCCGGGCGGTCAACGCCTCGTCCACGCCGAGCCGGTCGGTGGCGTAGCCGACCACCGACCCGTATGCGGCGGTCAGGTCGGCCAGGAAGTGCCGGATGATGGTCTCGGGCGCACGGCCGAACCCGGGCCAGAGCAGCTCACGGTCGGGGTTCAGTGCCTGCCAGTCGGCGATGAGGCGCGCGGTGGCCAGCTCGGTGCGCGCGAAGTCGGCGGCGACCAGCTCCAACGCCTGGCGCAGCTCGGCCACCCCGTCCTCGGCCACCTCGGCGTACCGATCGGCGAGGTAGCGCCAGGGGTCGAGCGTGGGGTCGATCGTCGCCTGATCGTAGGTGCGGTGCTCGATGCTGAGGTTGTGCCAGGCCAGGCCGTCCATCTGGGGCGCTCGACCCCGTGCGGCGATCTCCCACGGATACCGCAGGTCGATCACGGTGCCGACACCGAGGGCGTGGAACCGGTCCAGGTCGGCGCCGGTCAGCTTGCCCAGCGAGTCCGAGCGATAGAGCAGCCGCCAGCGGACCGTACGCCCGTCGTCGGTGCGCGGTAACCACCGAGGTCGCGGAAGTTGTGCAGACGGTCGAACTCGACGTGCCGATCCATCCGGCCGACCCTAGTGCAGCTCCGCGTTAATTCTTGAGGGGTCAGGACCAGGCGGTGGGGTCGCCGAGGTAGAGCCCGCAGGCGCAG
>NZ_JBNCKT010000049.1:0-39987 GCF_049841675.1 Micromonospora sp. DT4 | reverse complement strand
CGGGCTGAAGGGAAAGGAACCCGTCAGGGAACAGCACACCGCAACAACACGGCCGATAGGCAGCGACACGCTACTAGGAGGCTAGGGATCAGGTCGGGAGGCGAACCCCGCCGGGTTGCGGAAATAGCAAGACGGACGTACGGTTTTGTTGAGATCGGAATCGGCGGTAAGTGCTACCTAACCTCGGCGGCACCCCGGCCGGTGCGACAGACTGCTCAGGACTACTCACGGTCGCTGGTGTGAAGGAGTACGACGTGGCGAGCCTCGACACCTTCGGTGCGAAGACCCAGCTACGCGTCGGAGACGCGAGCTACGAGATTTTCAAGATCGACAAGGTGGACGGCCACGACCGGCTGCCGTACAGCTTGAAGATCCTGCTGGAGAACCTGCTGCGGACCGAGGACGGCGCGAACATCACCGCCGACCACATCCGCCAGCTCGGCGGATGGGACCCCACCGCCCACCCGAGCGTGGAGATCCAGTTCACCCCGGCGCGGGTGCTCATGCAGGACTTCACCGGTGTCCCCTGCGTGGTCGACCTGGCCACCATGCGCGAGGCCGTGCGTGACCTGGGCGGCGACGCCACCAAGGTCAACCCCCTCGCCCCCGCCGAGCTGGTCATCGACCACTCGGTCATCGCCGAATTGTTCGGCCGCGAGGACGCGTTCGCCCGCAACGTCGAGCTGGAGTACGAGCGCAACAGGGAGCGCTACCAGTTCCTGCGCTGGGGCCAGACCGCGTTCAACGAGTTCAAGGTCGTCCCGCCCGGCACCGGCATCGTGCACCAGGTCAACATCGAGTACCTGGCCCGCACGATCATGGAACGTAACGGCCAGGCGTACCCGGACACCGTCGTCGGCACCGACTCGCACACCACGATGGTCAACGGCCTGGGCGTGCTGGGCTGGGGCGTCGGCGGCATCGAGGCCGAGGCCGCGATGCTCGGCCAGCCGGTCAGCATGCTGATCCCCCGGGTCGTCGGCTTCAAGCTCTCCGGCGAGATGCCGGCCGGCACCACCGCCACCGACCTCGTGCTGACCATCACCGAGATGCTGCGCAAGCACGGCGTGGTCGGAAAGTTCGTCGAGTTCTACGGCCCCGGCGTGAGCGCCGTGCCGCTGGCCAACCGGGCCACGATCGGCAACATGTCCCCGGAGTACGGCTCCACCGTGGCGATCTTCCCGATCGACGGCGAGACGATCCGCTACCTGGAGCTGACCGGCCGCGAGAAGCAGCAGGTGGCGCTCGTCGAGGCGTACGCCAAGGAGCAGGGCCTCTGGCACGACCCAGCGGCCGAGCCGTCGTACTCGGAGCGCCTGGAGCTGGACCTGGGCACCATCGAGCCGTCGCTCGCCGGCCCGCGGCGCCCCCAGGACCGGGTGCCGCTGGGCAGCGCGAAGACGCTGTTCCGCTCGGCGCTGACCGACTACGTCGCCGACGACTCCACCGACGGGGGTGTTCTCAAGCCGAGCGTGGCCCGCGAGGAGCTGCCGCGCGGCGCGAACGGTCCGGCCGACGAAGCCAGCGCCGAGTCGTTCCCGGCCAGCGACCCGCCGGCCAACGAGTTCAGCGACCCGGCCGACGAGCCGCGCGACCTGGAGACCGCCGCCGCGGGCGCGGGCGGCCGGGCCAGCAACCCGATCCGGGTCACCGGCACCGACGGCGCCGAGTACGAGCTGGACCACGGCGCCGTGGTGATCGCGGCGATCACCTCGTGCACCAACACGTCCAACCCGCAGGTGATGATCGGGGCGGCCCTGCTGGCCCGCAACGCGGTCGAGAAGGGCCTGACCCGCAAGCCGTGGGTGAAGACGACCCTGGCCCCGGGCTCGAAGGTCGTCATGGACTACTACGAGCGGGCCGGCCTCACGCCGTACCTGGACAAGCTCGGCTTCAACCTGGTCGGCTACGGCTGCACGACCTGCATCGGCAACTCGGGCCCGCTGCCCGAGGAGGTGTCGGCCGCGGTCAACGAGCACGACCTGTCGGTCGTCTCGGTGCTCTCGGGCAACCGCAACTTCGAGGGCCGGATCAACCCGGACGTCAAGATGAACTACCTGGCGTCTCCGCCGCTGGTCGTCGCGTACGCCCTCGCCGGCACGATGGACATCGACCTGGCCAACGAGCCGATCGGTGAGGACAGCGACGGCAACCCGGTCTACCTGCGCGAGATCTGGCCGAACAGCGCCGAGATCCAGGACGTCATCGCCCAGGCGATCGGCGCGACCGGCTTCAGCGCCGCGTACGCCGACGTCTTCGCCGGCGACGAGCGCTGGCAGTCGCTGCCCACCCCGACCGGCGACACCTTCGCCTGGGACAGCGACTCGACCTACGTGCGCAAGCCCCCGTACTTCGAGGGCATGCAGCAGGAGCCGAGCCCGGTCGTCGACATCTCCGGCGCGCGGGTGCTGGCCAAGCTGGGTGACTCGGTGACCACCGACCACATCTCGCCGGCCGGCGCGATCAAGGCCGACTCCCCCGCCGGCACCTACCTCGCCGAGCACGGCGTGCCGCGCCACGAGTTCAACTCGTACGGCTCGCGCCGGGGCAACCACGAGGTGATGATCCGGGGCACGTTCGCCAACATCCGGCTGCGTAACCAGCTGGTGCCCGGGGTGGAGGGCGGCTTCACCGTCAACCACCTCACCGGCGAGCAGACCTCGATCTACGACGCCTCGATGGCCTACCAGGAGGCCGGCATTCCGCTGGTCATCCTGGCCGGCAAGGAGTACGGGTCGGGCTCGTCGCGGGACTGGGCGGCCAAGGGCACCATGCTGCTGGGCGTCCGGGCGGTCATCGCCGAGTCGTACGAGCGGATCCACCGCTCCAACCTCATCGGCATGGGCGTACTGCCGCTGCAGTTCCCGGTGGACGTCACCGCCGAGTCACTGGGCCTCACCGGCACCGAGATGTTCACCATCACCGGTGTGACCGCCCTGAACGACGGCGACACCCCGCGCACGGTGACGGTCACGACCGACACGGGCGTGGAGTTCGAGGCCGTCGTGCGCATCGACACCCCGGGTGAGGCGGACTACTACCGCCACGGTGGCATCCTGCAGTACGTGCTGCGCCGCATGATCGCCAACTGACGTCGTACACCTGAGAAGGGCCGCTTCCCGCACTGGCGGGGAGCGGCCCTTCAACATCTCTGCCTTCCCGTGCCCCGGGTAACTGTCTCGCGCCCTTTGCTCTGCTTCACTCGGCGCAACACTGGCGGTGCGGTGCCGTTGCGCCAGTTGAAGCAGAGCAAAGGGCAAGAAAGAGGTACGGCCAGCGAAGGATCCGGGAACAGGTCCCCGCTCAGCGCAGCCGCAGCGCGACCGCGCGGGCCTCCTCGTCGGTCAGCGGCAGGAACCAGAGAAACGGCGGACGATGGCGACAGGGTCGGGCCCGTCCGGCCGGCCGCGCAGGTCGCGGATGGCCCGGCGGGTGATCCGGGAGAACTCGGGGATTAGGGACGCGCGGCGGGCGGCGTCCGTCGGGGTCGCTCGCAGCGCCGGGCAGGGCCAGTCCTGCCCGCAGGCGTCGCAGATCCAGGAAGGACCATCGGCGGTGTGCGCGCGGCCGGCGGGCCGCACCCGGGCCGCCGGCGTGACCCGGGTACGACGTTGGCGGCGCGACCTGCACCGTGATGCGGTGGAATGACGCGCTCGATCGAGCGCGGCGGCCTCTGACGCGGCTGCTTCGGCCGGCTCGGCAATGGACCGACAGTTGGCTTCGTGTGATCCCGGCGCTTCTCCTCGGGCATCCTGCCTCCCTCTTGACTGCTGTCTCCATAGCACCTTGCCGAGGGTTGCCAATCAATTACACTGCGCAGAAGTATCTACCTCCGACGTCTGGAACGTTCTGGAGGGCATGGAGATGAATCGAGCCGTACAGGCTGCCATGGTCGAAAAAGGCCACACAGCGGACACCCTCGCTGCTCAGATTGGTGTCGATCCGAAGACGGCGGCGAAGTGGGCGAGCACGGGACGAATTCCGCAGACGCGTCATCGTGCGCGGGTCGCCGAACTCCTCGGCCGGAACGTCGACGAGCTGTGGCCCGACGCGTTGAAGCGCCGGACACCAGCCTGGTTCCGGCCCTGGGCCGAGATCGAACGTGAGGCGCTGTCGCTGCGCTGGTTCGAATTCGCCTGGATACCGGGGCTATTTCAGACCAAGGCGTACGCGCTGGCGACGCTGGTCGGTGAGGCGCTGACTCCGTCCGAGGCCGACGATCTCGCCAAGGTACGGCTCAGCCGCCAAGCCATCCTGCGAAGGGAGCGCCCACCGCTGATCGTCGCGGTCCTGGACGAGGCAGTCCTCCGGCGCACCCTTGCTGGCGACCGGTCCATGATGCGAGAGCAGTGCGAACGGCTGGCCGAGCTGGGTTGCCTGCCGAACGTGTCGCTGTTCGTCGTGCCCGCCGACCACGGCATGTATCCGGGCCTCGGTGGGCCGTTCACCGTCGCGGAGATGCCGGACGGGGCGCGGGTAGCCCACGTCGCCAGTCAGGCGCAGGCGCAGCTCATCGAAAAAACAGCCGACGTTGCTACGCTCGACCGACGGTGGGAACGCATTCGCGACGGCGCCCTGTCTCGTGCACAGTCCCGCAACCTCATCAGGGAAGCGGCAGCATCATGGACCTGACCGGCGCTCGGTGGCGCAAGAGCACCAGGAGTGGCAACAACGGCGGCAACTGCGTCGAGGTGGCCGACAACCTCGCGGGCGTCATCGGCGTACGCGACTCGAAGGACCCAACCGGTCCGGCGCTCGCCCTCGACACGGCGACCTGGGCCCGATTCCTGGTGTCGGCCAAGCGCGGCTGGGTCTCCGAGAGAGCGTGTCTCGCATGTTAGTGACGTCCCGAACGGATCGTGGGTTGACGCCGCCACCACCAAGAGTCCTGGTGCTTCGTCGATGTCCGTGGTGGTGGATGATCTGGCGTCGGTCGCGGTGCGGTTGCCCGCGGGTGAGTTGATGCTGCTGGATCCGTGCACGGCTCCGCGCAGGAGGCGATGGTTGGCAGGTTCCGGGTCGGCGAGGAGCAGTTGGGTGCGTTGATCGAGGCCGACCCGTTGCCTGTGCGTAGGACCGTCGCTCTGTGTCAGCCTTTGACTTTCTCGCAATCGAAGACAGCCGTGACTAGTTGTTCGAGCTCGGCACTGTGGTGGTGCTTCGTGTGATGGAGGCCGGCGAGGGCATCGACCCATTGTTGCCTCTGCTCCCTGCTAAGGGTATTGCGGTTGGCCTCGGCGAAGGCGCGGGCGCGGTCGAACCTTCCACCCTGGATGTCGGCGAGCACGCCGAGTATCCAGTTGGAGATGTCATTGGTGCCGGTCGCCTTGACCATGGCTTTGAGGTTGTCGGTGGTAAAACTGTGCCCGGTTGACGCGTCGAGTTGCTCGGCCTTGTGTAGCCGGTCGACTAGATTGAGGAGCAGTTGGGGCCGTGGCGCCACGTTGGCCGCGTAGTCGAAAACGATGTCGGCGTGGCCGGCCGCGCCGAACTGCAGTATCGGAGCGAAGATGTTGAGTCGGGGCTGAGCGGGGACCCGCTCGTTCATCCGCTCAACCTGGGCCAGGCCGGCCTCCATCTGCTTTCGCGACCAGTTTTTCCGAAGCCTGTCGAAGTGGACGCGGGCGGCCTTGAGATCCGGTGCCCAGATCAGCTCGCCGAGTACGTCCTCGACTCGGGCGACCGCCTCGGTCCCCTTGGCTAGCTTCGCCGCCGCGTCCAGGACAGCGGCGTCGACCCTGGACCAGATTTTGTCGGACGGTTCAACCTTCCACTGGTAACCCGCCTGTAGGGAGCCCCGCCCGGAGGCTGCGGATTCGGTAGCCAATCCGGAGGGACGCAGTTTGTCGAGCGTCGGATGCAGAACCGCAGCACCGTAACACCGTGTCACCCTGAGTAGATTTTCATCGTCATCCCCGAGGGTGATCACCACCGGCAGCAGTTCACGCTGGGCGAGTTGCTCGAGCAGTTCGTTCAACGTGGCGATTTCGGTAGCCCGAGCGGGACGCCCAATGTTCGGTACATCCACCACAATCACTGGAATGCTCCCTTGAGCCGCCGCCTCGACCAGCGGAACGAGTTCCGGGCGGGCTTCGGTGCCCTTTCGAAAGGAGATCACGTGGACATTCACACCTGCGGTGACCCCAGCAGGTAGCCGCAACGACCAACTTGGCATCCCGGCAGCGGCAATACTTGAGTGTTTGAGAGCGCTCTGCTGCTCGACCACGATGGGCTGCTCGGCGCCAGCCCGCCGTCGGGCAGCCGCGCCGATCCGACCACCGGTAGCCAGGTCACCTGCTGCCGCTACGGCAGCGCCGAGCCAGTCACCGCGTCCTGAGCCACCGCGTGGCCGTAGCGGATGCTGTGCGGTGCGGAAATGCTCGACGACCCTGTCCACGGCCCGCTCGTCTCGGGTGCGCAGACGCAGTGTTTCGACCGCTTCGAGGATGACCGCCGGCGTCTGCGGGATGAGATGGCGCATCAAGGCTTCGTTGACGTGCTCCACCAGGCTCAGGTCAGCAGGCGTGACGGGCACGACTCGCTGCAGGCGCGGACGGATAAGCACCGTGTCGTTGCGCAGGTTATCGGGCGCTTGGACCTCGGCTACGGTCACGTCGCGCACCGATCGACCCTGCTCTTGAAGGCTTCGGAACACCTGCGGGATCAGTTCCCGTAGCACGGCGTGCACGCGCGCCCGGGAGGGGCCCGCGACCTCCAACTCCAGGGCACCGTCCGCGGAGCTGTCGACCACGTCGTACGCCAGGTCACGCAGCACCGAAACTGTTGAGCTAAGAAGGGAGTCACCACTGACGACCCTCACCTGCACTGGTTCGATGAGCGGCGGCAACCGACGAATCCACCAAACAACTACCGTGCGGCGCTGCCGCGAGGTGATCTTCACGGGACCGATCGATTCACCCGCGCCACGGGAGAACGGGGGGTGAAGCACCAGAAGATTCGAGGCCCTCCCGATCTGATCCGCGAGTAGGCGATGCACGGTGGCCGCACGAGCCGATCCGGAGTCGCCCGCCCCCCGGGCCATCCCGAATAGGCTGCCCGCGCCGGTCCCGCCGCCTTCCACGAAGACATCGACCTGCATGCCGTATCTCACATCGGCGGCGATCGACCTGGCAGCCTTCATCAGCTCCACGGGAGTGCTGTCCAGGTCAGTACGTCGCTCATCGAAGTCAACTGTCAAGCTGGTTTGATGGGGCAGATTGACCGGCACCTGGAATGCTCCCCGCAACATGCGCGTACCGCGCTTCTCGCGGGCCAGCACCGGGATATCGAGAGCCTGCCTCACGGAGCGAGGAAGCTCGATCGTGTGCAGCTCGACCTCCGCTTGGTCGTCCTTCTTGTCGTTCAGATTTCGGAAGCCGGAATAGGTGACTGACCGGACGCGGTCGCGAAAGAAGGGCAGCGTGAGGAGGAACCCAATGACCGCGTCCCAGGCGCCAGCGGAATCCGGAAGGTCCTTCAACAACGGCTCGACCGCCAGCAGATGAAGGTCACCTTCACGATTTGCCAATTCACGAATGAGATACGTGACGGCCCGCCGCAGCGCCGGAACCACCGGCGCGCCCACGTGTACGCCGCTCGAAACGCCAGGGGCCCGGTGCAACTCCGGCATCCAGCTATGGGCGGAACCAGTGGCGATCTCGGCTTGGGTAATTGCCGGAACGCTACGGTAATCATAACCTATGGAATTCACCAAAAGATCAATATTGGCGGGCCCGCTACGTTCGATGATTGATCGAGCTCTTCGCCTACCTCCACCCTGCACATAATACTTAATATGAGCTCTCTCAGTGTTTTCCACCGCGTGCGAACCAAGAGCCAACGTGGCCAAGCGCTGGGCGTAGTTGCTACGCAGCAAGTCAATGAGCTTCTTTGTTACCGGATGGTCACGCGCAGCCATTACTGATGAGTTGCTGAAGGCGTAGGATCGTCCAGCGCGAATCAATTCCAGCGCAAATCCATGAGCCAAAAACAGTCGGTGAAGCTTTGACACGCCGCGCAATTCATTGTCGCCGTCGATGCCTATGCCACCAAATCGAAGAAGGACTTCCGGTAACGAGATGTCTTTGGCTTCGGCGTACCCTCCGGTTGTACCCTTCGAAAGCGCGAGTTGAAACTCGGGCATCAGGCGCATGGGCATCGCGGAGTTGAAGACCTCATGCACATTGATCAAGAAAATCTTGTTGCGGATCGCCCACTCCCGCATGTTATTGACTGCAGGAGATAGCGACCGGAACTCCGCACGGGTCACCGTCGTCCACAGCACAGTGGTGAATCCCCGAAGCGCGGCCGCCTTCGCCGAATTTGCGATGGAGCCCTGGAACTTATGGGTCATTGGGCGGGATCCGTCCAGAACGCTCCCGTACCAGAACGTGTGCACGATCGGCGGCATTTCGATATGGGCCAGGAGGCTGCCGTCCCGATCGGTTTCCTTGGCCAACGGCCCCATCCAGGTGACGTTGGAGCTTTGCCATACCGTTGCCGGGTTCGGTAACACGCCGTCAACGTCCACTGGTGCGGCCGCTGCGGTCAAATCGAGCCGGCGAAACAGATCAACCAGCGTCCCCGTGGGAAGGTCATCGAAGTCCCGGCCGGCCAAAAACTCAGGTGGTGGTGGCAGATCACGCAGCGCAAATGGGTCACGCCCCCACAACGGCAGGCGGTCCAGCGGCTGCCGCTGCCAGTCCGGACGCCGCCGCCCCTGCCGGAACTCCTGCCACAGCTGATCCAACAACCCCGGCCTGGGTGCGTCGAGAATTCGCCGCACCTCAACTCTCGCGCTTGTCCGCCATGATTGGCTGCGGGCGGCTTCCGCCGAATATCCGCGTTCGCGTGTGAACTCATTGCGAACGATGCCGGTGAGCGTGTCGTGATGAGCCAGCGCCTCATCGACGGTGAGCAGGCGATCGCCGTAGGAGCGCACCTCTATGGTCACCAGCGGCAGAACCTTGTTGGCGAAATCCAGGGAATCAATCCCGCGCACATTCAAGCTACGCAACTGGTTGATCGCGGACGCCTCGGCTGGCTGCAACCCTTGATCAAAATATGCCATAGCCGAGTGGCGGTGTTCGCGCTCCACCTTCTCAGCATTGCCTGCATCGAGCGGATTCCCGGCATAGATCCCGCTTGCGAAGTCGACGGGCGTGCCGTCGGCCATGCCATTGAGGCGGCGGTAATTGCTGGAGAATGCTGCGGCAGCCTGAGGGTCGGCGTGCTCGACAGCCTGCTGAGCTCTTTGCCGGAACGTGTCCGAAATGAACGCATGGTCGGCCTTCAGGTAGCGTCGCACGTCGTCCGGTAGGGCCGCGTGGATGTCAGCCATCGCGTTGCGTGACGCCGCCGCGAGGTGTCCCTCGATCGGGCCGTTGGGTATCACGACGCCGTGCATCTTAGCTGCCGCGTTGGAGTAGAGGAGTGCGCAATATCCGGACAGTCGCTGGGCGTCCATATCGCCGCTAATTTTGCTGAAGATGTCACGGACATCCCCCGAAGACAGCATCCTCGGCTGCTGGCCGAACTCGCGCCAGACAAAGAACCGGGCGGCGAGCAGATCGCCGAATGCCAACCCGTCGGCTAGATGTCGTTTGGCCCAAGGTTGCCAAGTGTTTTCATGCACATGCCTCAGGAACGCGCGAAGCCCGCCGATGTTCACGCCAAGCGTGCGCTGGAAACGGGCGCCATTTTCGCTGCCAATCGGACGGCCTCCGATCCGCGCTCTCGCACCCAGTTCGGTGAACGTGAAACCCGCCGACTGAGAGAAGATCTCCGTTAAAGGGAGTCTTGGCGCAGCTACCCCCGGCTCGGAGACCATATGGTCAACCACCGACTCCATACGACGAAGCGTGCTAGCCACTAAAGACCGCCCACGATCTCCCGAATCCCCTTCAAAATTTTGTGTGACGCCACTGACAAATTCGAGAATCGGAACTCTATTCATCTTGGGCTGAGGCTCGCCTGACTGTCGTGCCAACTCAACGGTTCGATACAGCAGGTTACTCCTGCCAACATAGATGTGCTCAAACTTGATCTGGACGGTGAGCGCTCCAGACGAGTGAGCGATAAGGATGTCGCCTTCCTGGATGCCGTCATTGGCCACACCCGGGAAGGCGACGATGTTCGGAAATTCAGTTTCGGTGCCGGAGCCTGCGTACTCTCGGTGGCCGGGCGGGTCGAGCAAGGCACCAGCGGCCGACGTTGATGCGACGGTGCGTCGCAGTGGTACGCGTCGGCCTTCCGCGTCAACCACCAGCACCCGCAGCGACACCTGACCAGCTGTAGGGGTATGCGCCGTTAACCGCTGTTCGGGGCCGTGGTCTTTTAGCCGCTGTTCGGGGCCGGGCACGGCGGTGACGGCCGGCCCACCGGGTGCGGATAGGTCGACCCACTGCAATTCAGCATCGGTGGGCTTGTAGATGGCGACCGCGTGGCCCTTGCCGCGAGCTCGATCCACCAGTAAGAACGCCACGCTGCCCAATGCCAGCGCAGATAACGCGGCTTTCACAGACTCTACCGAGTCGATCAGGTCCCACCGGTGGGGGGAGGCGAATTCGATCCCGCCGCGCCTTGTGCCGATGCGCACATCGTCGAGGACCTCGCTGGCGTGTACCCCGGCGGGAAACAAGGCGTCCCGGAAGCCGTGCAGCAGCAATGTGCACGCATTCAACTCGTCCGTGGGCGACGCGACAGAGACGCTCAACTTCTCAAGCCCAGCAACGGTCATCGGAGCACGCGGCGGTCGACGCAGACGTCTGCCCGCAGCGATGGGTTTTACTGCAACGTCTACCAGGCGTCTCTCGTCCACCACCGGGATCAGCACGTTCACCGCAGTGAGGCGAAGCGCGCTTACCTTCCAAGGAAGGTCTGCGGCCTCGACGCCTGCCTCAGTTTCTCTGACCAGAGCGACGCCGTCGGGTGAGCGGATCGCCAGAAGCTCCTCGACGCCCTCGGCTGAAGTGACCCGGATCCGAACGGCTTGGCCCGCTGTCAGGACCGACAACTCCCGCCACAGCCCAATCACGCCGCCTTCAACGCTGCGAGCCTCACCGGCCGACGCAGTCGTCAGACCGACGCCAGCGAAACGGGCGTTGACGATTGCACGCGGCAGACCCACCTCGGCGCGAGTGCCAGCCAACCGGACCAAAAGCGGCCCCGGGCGTCCCGGAACAGGCTGAGCCAGGTTGACGCCGGTTTCCGTGATGCTAGAAGCGTGCTCGGCGACGAGATGAGCTTCCGGCAGCACCAAAACGTAGTCGGTGCTGACCGCGCTGGTGGGATTCCCCTCGACATCCACCGGCAACACCCGTCCGCTGCCGGAATCAACCAGGGCATTACCGGGAACGCGAACCGGTACACGCATCCTGTTAGCGCGAGCAACCGCCTCAGCGAAATCGAGCGCGACGGCAACCGCCTCGGGCGGAGCCTCCACCGTCCTGGCGAGCACACCTAGGGGCAGCGCCAACAAGGCCCCTGTGAATACGCTGGACCAAGCCGCTTCCGGCACAGTGTGAACCAGATGCAGGCCAGGCACCGGATCGGCGCGCAGTGCTTCGGACGGCACCGACACCCGCCCGGGACCCACAAAAAAACCGGAACGCACCCACGTGATGTGGGACTCAGGACAAACCAAACGCGCAATATCCGCCATATGCCCTCCCCGTCGATTGAGGTTATAGACGATCTATTCCAACGGGTACGCGGCAGTGGGGTGATCTTCGCAACGCTTGAGCCGGCTCGCCGTTGACGATGAAAGATACAGAAGGTGAAGTTTGAGTCTGTCGGCGCGGTGGCGTGATTCGGATCGATGGGTCGGTCGGCCGGGGTAATGAGGTGTCCGGCTGGTGGTGGGATGAGTACGGCGGCCAGGGCCCGACGCGAAGTGGTCCGGGGGCAGGCTGCGATCATGTTCGAGGTGCAGGGCGACTGCGGAGATTGCTGCTGAGCTGCGGGTTTCGGAGTAGTCCGTGCGGGAGGGGCGGCGCCCGGGGGAAGGCGGCTCTGGCGTCAGCGGGGCCCGGCGGTACGGACTGCAAGCTTGACCCGGTGAGCAGCGCAAACAGTTGACCGTCATGCTGAACGAGGGTTCGGTGGCTCAGGGCTGGGCTGGGAGCGTGTTTGAGAGGGGCCCGCGCCCCCGTCCGAAGCCGAGATTTTGAACAGGTCCCGTTAGCTGAAGACGGAAAGGGTCCAAGATTGACCCCCGCAGCACTCTCCGATGCCCCGACCGGCGCCTAGGGTGCGAGTTCGGCCGAGCATTCCAGCAGTGCTCGACGCTCCGCAGTCGAATCCACCATCGCCGCCGCCTCCCGGAACAGTGCGGCGGCGCGACGTCGGTCGCCCCGCCGGGCCACCAGGTCGGCCTCCACCGCCGCAGCGAGCGGGTAGCCGTCCAGACCTCCCCCGGCTCGCACCGCGTCGAGCAGCACCAACCCGACGCCCGGCCCGTACGCGTAGCCGTGCGCGACCGCCCGGTTGAGCGCGATCACCGGCGCGGGCCGGGGGTCGGCCAACGCGTCGTAGGAGCGTGCGATCGCCGGCCAGGCGGTGTCGTCGACCGAGACGGCGATGGCGTGGCAGGCGGCGATCCGGCCTGCCACGCGTACGGCCCGTCATGGCGTACCCGCTCGAGGGCGGCCGAGCCCTCGGCGATGCCGGTGCAGATCGCCTCGCCCAGGTCGGCACGGTCGAGCAGGTCGAAGCCCACGATCACCTCGGCAGTCTCCGCGAACGGCCCCTCGGAGACCAGCAGCCCGCCGGTACGAACACGGACCGTGGTGGCAGCACCGGCAGGCCCGAGCACGTTGCCGGTCAGCCGCCGACCACGCGCGTCGTTGTCCGCCACCCACTTGTGGATGTCGTGCGGCTCGGTCGGGTCGGTGTCCGGTGCGGCGTCGCTGCAAACGAACATCATGAACTTCATCGGTCACTTCCTGTCGCTCGGGTTGTCGCCAGCATGACGAGCGGACAGGAGCGTTCCGGACAGCCTCCCCGGAAAACTTCGGTCAGTCCCCGCTGGCGGCGCGCCGGCGAGCCTCGCGGGTCTTCATGGCGTGCTCCATCAGGGTCACGAGCACCTCCTTGCTGGACTCGCGCTGACGGGCGTCGCAGAGCAGCACCGGTACGCCCGGGTCGAGGTTCAGCGCGGTCTGCACCTCGTCGAGCCGGTACTGGCGTGCGCCCTCGAAGCAGTTCACCGCCACGACGAACGGGGTGCCCCGGCCCTCGAAGTAGTCGATCGACGGGAAGCAGTCGGCCAGCCGACGGGTGTCGGCCAGGACCACCGCGCCGATCGCGCCGAGCGCGAGCTCGTCCCAGACGAACCAGAACCGGTCCTGCCCGGGCGTGCCGAACAGGTAGAGCACCAGGTCGTCGCTGATGGTGATCCGACCGAAGTCCATCGCCACGGTGGTGGTGGTCTTACCCTCCACCCCGGACAGATCGTCGATACCGACGCCGGTCTCGGTCAGCACCTCCTCGGTGCGCAACGGCCGGGTCTCGCTTACTGCTCCGACCATGGTGGTCTTGCCCACGCCGAAGCCACCGGCGACCAGGATCTTGATCGCGGTGGGCAGTGGCGTCGCTCCCGCCGGCCGGTCAGAGTGCCCGTAGTCCATTGATTACCGCCTCGAAGATGCTGTTGTCGGAAAGACCGGCCGTGGTCTGCGGTTCGCGTACCTGCACGAGGTTGCGGGCCGCCAGGTCGCCGAGGAGCACCCGGATGGTCCCCACCGGCAGGTCGAGGTGGGCGGCGATCTCGGCGACGGACTGTATTCGCTGGCACAGGCCGACGATCGCCAGGTGCTCGGGACCGAGACCGACCTCCGGCGTCACGTCGGCGCGGGTCGCGGTGACCAGAGAGATCAGGTCGAACGTGCCGGTGATCGGGCGGGCGCGCCCACGTGTCATCGCGTACGGGCGCACCACCGGGCCCGCATGGTCATCCACCCACTGATGCTCTGCGGACTCCCCCTGCACCGTCATGGCCGTTACCTCTCGCCAGCCGACTGTTCGGTGCCCCGCGATGGGGAGGCCACGTACTTGCCGACGCGGGTGACGAGCATCGCCATCTCGTACGCGATGAGACCGACGTCGGCGTCCTCGGTGGCGAGGACCGCCAGGCAGGCGTTCCGGCCGGCGGCGGTGACGAACAGGAACGACGACTGCATCTCGATGATGGTCTGCTGCACCTGCCCGCCGCCGAAGCGCTTGCCGGCGCCCCGGGCCAGGCTCTGGATGCCGGCCGCCATCGCCGCGAGGTGCTCGCCGTCGTCCCGGCTCAGCCCCTCCGAGGAAGCCATCAACAACCCGTCGGTGGAGAGCGCGACCGCATGCTCGGCCTGCTTCACCCGGCCCACCAGATCATCCAGCAACCACGTCAGGTCGGCACTCGAAGCCGTCTTCTGGGCCACTTCGTCGTCCTCTTCTCGCCCGGCAGTTGCGCCGTATTCGTCTTGGGCTTGACCGTCACACCGCGCGGAAACCCGCAGCGCCGGTGCTCGGTCAGGTGGCTTGTGATTCCTCGTCGGTCGGCTCGGGCGTCGCGCCCGACGCGCCGCCGAGTAGCCTCGACGCATCGGTCCTACCGCGCCGGGTACCGGTCTGATAGGAGCTCATCATCCGGCGTACCTGCTCGGGCGGCCGTACCACGTCCTCCTCGTCGGACTCGGTCACCGCCGGGTCGTCGCGCAGCTCGGGCACGATGTTCGCCTGGCGGACCCGGACCGGCAGGCCGGAGCCGCTGCGGCCCGTCTCGGTCCGCGCCGGAACCGGCCCGCCGTCGGCGCTCGGCCCGCCGCTGCCGCCCATTCCGGCCCGGTCCACCGCGGGCAGGCCGGTGGGCACCGTCGGGCCCTCCAGGGCCGGCTGGCCCAGGACACGCCGCGCCCGGCTGGGCAGGTCCGCCGCTGCGGCGCCCGGCGCCGTCCGCTGGCGGGTGGGGAGTACGACGTCCTTGTCGCTCCCGTCCTTCTGCTCGGTGGTGGTGCTGTTCCCGGTCAGCGCCGAGGCGACCGGGGTCACCGGCTGCGGCGCGCCCGAAGCACTGGTGTCCGTTGCCGCGGTGGCCACCGCGACCGTCGAGAGGCCGGCGGGACGACCGCCCTCGACGGGACCGACGGTGGTCGGCCCGGCGGGCAGCGCGATGGCGGTCGGGCCGGCCGGGATCGCGCCGAAGTCCTCCGGGTCGGTTCCGTTCGCCGTGATCAGCTCC
This sequence comes from Micromonospora sp. DT4, assembly GCF_049841675.1. Taxonomy (NCBI): domain Bacteria; kingdom Bacillati; phylum Actinomycetota; class Actinomycetes; order Micromonosporales; family Micromonosporaceae; genus Micromonospora; species Micromonospora sp. DT4. The sequence goes on along the minus strand of NZ_JBNCKT010000049.1, from coordinate 24,764 downwards.
AGCGGGATGAGGACGACCGCGGTGGTGCCGCCGTACGCGGACTCCTTGAGCCGAACCCGCACGCCGTGCCGCTCGGTCAGCCGGCTCACCACGTAGAGGCCGAGCCGGGCGGCGTTGGCGAGGTTCAGCTCGGACTGGTCGACGATGCGGTGGTTCGCCGCAGCCAGGTCCTCCTCGCTCATGCCAAGGCCCCGGTCCTCGATCTCGATGGCGAACCCGTTCGCCACGAGCTGGCCGCGGACCTCCACGGTGGTGTGCGGCGGCGAGAACGACAGGCCGTTCTCGATCAGCTCGGCGAGCAGGTGGATGATGTCGCCGACCGCCCGGCCGGCGAGCGAGACAGCTCCCAGCGGCAGCACGTTGACCCGGGTGTAGTCCTCCACCTCCGCGACCGCGCCGCGCACCACGTCCACCATGGGGACGTTGCGCCGCCAGGCCCGGCCCGGGGTGGAGCCGGAGAGCACGATCAGGTTCTCCGCGTTGCGCCGCATCCGGGTGGCCAGGTGGTCGACCCGGAACAGGTCCTCCAGCTCCTCCGCGTCGTGTTCCCGCCGCTCCATCGCGTCGAGCAGGGTGAGCTGGCGGTGTACCAGCGCCTGCGTACGCCGGGCCAGGCTGAGGAAGACCTCGCGGACGTTGCGACGCAGCTCGGCCTGCTCGACGGCGGTGCGCAGGGCGGTCTCCTGGACGGCGTTGAACGCCTTGCCGACCTGGCCGATCTCGTCGGTGCCGAACTCCAGCGGGGGCGCCTCGGTGGCGACGTCGACCTCTTCGCCGCGGCCGAGCCGGTCGACCACGCGGGGCAGCCGCTCGTCGGCGAGCTGCCAGGCGGCCTGCCGCAGCCGGTCCAGCTGGCGCAGGAGGGTACGGGCCGTGGTGATCGAGACGACGACCGAGGCGATGACGGCGAGCAGACCCAGACCGGTGGCGAGCACGAGCCGGACGATGACCATCACGGCCACACCGGTGGCCCGGCCGACGAGGTCCTCGCCGCCGTCGACGACGTTGTCGTTCACCTCGGCCAGGGCCGGCTCGACGGTGCCGCGCCACTGTTCGGCGCCGACCGGGAGTTGGGTCGCCGGCCGGCCGTCGCGGATGATGCTGTCCTGCACGGCGCGCAGCCGGGTGAACGCCTCGCCCTCGACGAGCTGCTGGTAGCGGCGCTGGTCGGCATCGGCGAGCCGGGCCCGGGTCTCCTCGCCGAGGAACCGCTCCGCGCCGACCAGGCTGACGTAGCGGGCGTACTCAGGACCGCTGATCCGGCCCGTGCCGGAGAGGCCGCTGAGCAGCGCGTCTTCCTGCGAGATCAGCTCCTTCATCCGGTTGAGCTGGATCAGGGCCGCCGCGTCGGCGGCGATCTCCTTGTCGTCCAGGCTGCCGGTGACGTCGTAGATCCGGAAGATCGATTCGATGGCGTTCGTGTAGGCGTCGGCGGCGGAGACGCGGTCGACCTTGCGGCCGAGCACGTCGGCACGGGTCTGCTGGAGCCCGTTCATCTGCGCGATCGTGGCGTCCAGCTGGGCGTCGAGGGCCGGGCTGCCGGCCATGTCGACCTGCCAGTTGCGGACCGAGCCGGCGAAGTCGTCCGCCAACTGCGCGGACTTGCGCTGCTCGGTCTCCAGCGCCGCGCGCTGCGCGGAGTCGGGGTTACTCAGGTACGCCTGGGTCAACCGCCGCTCGAGCTGCAACTCCTGCAACAGCGGCTCGCTGGGCGCATAGACCTTGCTGTTGAGCAGCTGGACACCGAGCAGGTTGAAGCCGTCCCGCAGGGTGACCCATGCCGCGAACATCCAGAGCGCGACCAGGGAGAGCAGCAGGGCGACAACCTTGGTGCGGATACTCGTACCGCGAGAACGCATTGAACCGTCCCAAGCCGGGCGTTGACTCAGCTCATCAACGGGTGATCATGGAAGACGACGTCCCGCCATGGCGGGACATCGGGGCTGAGGCTCTGCGTACGCTAGCAAAGTTCACACAACCCCTCAAGTCGCTGCTTTTGTTGCCTGGTAAGCACAATCCACCACCGAACGGTCGACCCCCGTCAGGTGTACGGAGGCGAGGCGACAGGCGGCCAGGATTGCCGCGCGAACGATCGCGGTAGGACAGTACAGCTCTTTTCCGTACCACAGTGGAGAGTCCGTCCGGCCGGACGGTTGGTGCAGGTAGGCGTGCCCGCGCGCCACCGCGTCGTCGACCCGGGGCGCTCCGGTCGGCGCGGCCAACAGCACCTGCAGGGCGTACGCGGTCTCCTCGGCCGTGCCGTCCCACCGCCCCCACGAGCCGTCGGCGCGCTGGTTGTCCAGCACCCGGCGGGCCGCCCGGTCGACCGCCTCGGCCGCCACGCCGCCGCGCCCGAACTCCGCCAAGGCCAGCACGCAGCAGGCCGTGGCGTAGTACGGCGAGGCGTGCCACCGGTCCTGCCAGAGGCCATCGGCGAGCTGGTGTGCCGGCAGGACGGCGCTGAGCCGGTCGACCGTCCGGTGGTACCGCGCGTCCGCGCCGGGGTGCGCGGCCACGTGCTGGCCGAACGCGTCCAGCACGTGGGCGTTGGTGGTGACCGAGAAGCCGTCCTCGCTCCCCGGCCAGGTGCAGAAGCCGTCCGCCGTCTCGTACGCCCACAGGCTGGCCGGGTCGGCGGGGTGGCCGAGCCGGGCCAACGCGTCCAGCGTGACCGAGGTGGTGTCGGCGTCGGTCGGCAGACCCTCGCCGGTGGCGACGCCCTCGGCGGCGGTGGCGCTGGCCAGGGTGCGCAGCACGGTCGCCGGCGGGTTGACCGCGACACCGGCGCGGCGCAGCCCGCCGAGCACCCACGCCCGTTCGAACACGGTGATCGGCGTCGGGCAGGGCACCGGACCGTCGCCGTCGCGGATCAGCTTGCGCAGGAAGGCGTGCGCGGCGGGGCCGGCGTCCGGGCCGGCGGCGCTCAGCCAGGCGGCGGTCGCGGCGGGTGACGCGCCGACGGCGGTGAGGGTCGGTCCGGCGTCGGCCGGCGTCGCGTCCAGCACCTCGTAGAAGTGGGCCAGCTTCGGTGGCAGCGTCGCCCCGGCGGCGACCGCGGCGCGTACCGCGCGCAGCCGGTCGGGGCGAAGCCCCGCGGGCAGCCCCAGCGGGGCGTGGGGCAGCCGCTCGGCGGTCGTCCGGTCCAGCCGGGACAGCCGGCCGTTGATCGACTCGACCAACGCGGGAACGATGAGGTCCAGCGCCGGGGTGTCCGGCAGTGCCCGCGCGTGCGTGGCGAGCAGCCGGTCGGCGAGCGCGTGCAGCCCGCGCGTCACCGGTGCGAGCAGGTGCGCGCCGGCTGATCCACCGTCGGCCAGCGCCGCGAGCAGGGCGTCGGTGGCACTCAGCGTGGGCACCAGGGCGTACCCCTCGGGTGGGCCCCACGCCCCGTCCGGGCGCTGCTCGCGCAGCAGGAACGCGATCCGCTGGTGGTGTCCCGGCAGCCAGGGCGCGTCGGCGACCAGCCGACCGCTCTCGTACACCGAGGGGGCGACCTGCCCCCACGGTCGCAGCGCAAGGCCGGCGATCAGCTCGCGCGCGGCGTCGGTGGCCGGTTCGGCCAGGACGTGCCCCGGGCCCTCACTCATCGCGTACTCCCCAGAAGTCCGACAGCTCGTAGAAGCCACCCGTGAAGGAAATTTGCCGGTGCAGGTAGTCCGCCTGGCGCGGACACCGCTCGGCGAGGGCGGCCAGGTCACCTCGGGCACGGTTGGTCAGCTCGGCGAGGCGGGCGTGCACCCGCGCCGGGTCGTCGACCAGCAGCAGGGCGTTGAGGTCACCCCACTCGGCGTCCCGCTCGTGCGTGGCGAGGTCGTTGACCAGCCGCAGCACCCGCTGCACGCCACGTCCGGCGTCCAGCAGGTCGGTCAACTGGGCGAGGGTTTTCTCGTCGCCGGTGGCGATCCAGTGCGTGACGTTGACGAAGGAGCAGGCCAGGTTGTCGGCGTTGTCCAGGTAGCGGTCAAGATCCGGCAGACGCTTCCCGGTGGTCGGGTCGGTGGGCAGGTTCTTCCAGTCCCATTCGCGCGACACAGCGACCAGCATCCGGGCCAGCTCGTCGCGCCAGATCGGGCGCAGCCGGATGAACGCCGGCACGGTGGCCAGTTCGTCGCGCAGGTCGGCCAGCAGCCGCGCGAGGTGCCGGCCGGGCGGGGGCGCGGCGCCGTCGGCGACCGCCAGGCAGTCGGTCACGATCGTCCGGACGTCGTCGGCGGACCGGGCGAGGTAGTCGACCTGCCAGTCGGCGGCGAAGACCCAGAGCAGGGTACGGGTGGTGATCCGCAGCTCGACGGCGGTGTGCCACGGCGCGGTGAACGCGATCGCGGTGGCCACCGAGCTGAGCAGCGCGGCGTCGAACGGCGCGGCGTCGAAGAGTTCCGGGTGAGCGGCGGTGACGCCCTGCAGGTCGCGGACACCGCGTACGGCGAGCGCGCACACCCGGCCCTGCTCGGCGACGGCGTCGGGCCCGGCCTGCACCGGCCATGACACGCCGGTCACGAGGCGACCGGACGCTCGACCGGAGTGACGATCAGCTCGGCCCGCTGCTTGGGTTGCAGCGAGGCGCCGAGCCGGGGTGTCAGGCCGACGGGCTCACGCAGTCGGAACCGGTAGCGGCTCAGCACGGTGCTGACGATGAGCTGCGCCTCCAGCAGGAACAGGTACTGCCCGAGGCACTGGTGCGGGCCGCCGCCGAAGGGGAAGTAGGAGTAGCGGTAGCGTCGGCGGGGCTTCTCCGGCGCGAAGCGCTCCGGGTCGAACAGCACCGGGTCGTCCCAGAAGGTCGACATCCGCTGGGTGACGTACGGGCTGACCAGCACGGTGCCACCGGCCTTGATCCGCACACCGCCCAGCACGTCGTCGTCCACGGCGGTACGGGGGATCATCCAGCCGGCCGGGTAGAGCCGCAGCATCTCGTCGAGCACCATGCGGCCGTAGCGCAGCTGCGGCAGGTGCTCGCGGCCGACCCGCTCGGAGCCGACCACCCGCTCGATCTCCTCGGTCATCCGCTCGGCCACGTCGGGCCGGGACGCCAGCACCGGCCACAGCCACGAGAGCAGTGCGATGGTGGTCTCGGTGGCGGTGGAGAACATCGCCACCACGTCCCCGCGGATCGCGTACTCGTCGGGTTCGCTGCCGTCGGCGCGCGGCCGGCAGAGGGTGGAGATGATGTCGTCGCCGTCGGTGGGCCGGGCCCGGGCCTCCCGGATGATCGGCAGCACCACCTCGTCGATGGTCCGCACGGCCTCCCGGAAGCGTCGGTCGCCGGGCATCGGCACCGCGTACGGCACGAAGGGCACCAGCAGGCGCGGGAGCATGGCGGTGGTGACGGTGTCCAACGCCGCGCTGATCCGCAACGCGTCCGGCACCGAGATGCGGTCGGCGAAGAGCACCCGCATGGTGGTCCGCAGCACGATGCGGGTCAGCTCGGCGCCGCCGTCGATCGGGCGACCGTCGAGGGCCGGCTCCAGCCACTCGTCGACGGCCTCGTTGATCGCCTCGGCCATCCTGTCGACGAGCGTCTCGGCCCGCTTCGCGGTGAACAGCGGTTGCAGCGCCCCCCGGCTGGACTCCCAGATCTCGCCCTCGGCGACCAGGATGGCGTCGCCGACGATCCGACGGACTGGCCGCCACAACAGACCCTCGCCGTCGCGCGTGTAGTTGGCAACGTTGTCCCTCAGCACTCGTTGCAGGTGCTCGGGATGACTGACGAGGTACGGGCGGAACGAGCCGAGATTCAGCCGGACCACCTCGCCGCCGGCCGCGTCCGCGAAGCCGACAAGCGCGCCGAGCGGGTCGCGGACCAGCGCGGGCAGGGCACGACGGAGTGGGATCATCCGGGGTTCGGTGCTGACGGGGGCGGGGCCGGCATCGGACACCTGGGACATGCAACGTCTCCTCGTCGTCCCGCCGGCCGAGGCGGTCCACTTCGGCCGGTCGGGACTGTGGAATTTTCACCTTCTGGGCGTCGGAAGCATCTCACCAATTCCAGGACACCTCTAGACCTGTGACCGGTGAAATTCCACCCACACCCCAGACGAGCACCGATGTCCGTGACCGGCAGATATCCTGAGTGGATAGTCAGGATGAGACACCGGCGCAGGTCGCACCCGTACACGCGAGGGGCCGCCGCCGTCGACGGGCACGGACGACGGCGGACCGTCGGGCCGGCCGACCGTCGGACCCGCCCGCCGGATCACGTCCGTGCGATCCCAGAGGCCGGACAGCGCAGTGAGCAAGGACGCACCGGTCCCCCCGAATCCGGGCGATGACGGGCACCCTGTGCCAGGCTCTGTGGCATGGACGACAAGACCATCCTGAACCGGATCTCCGAGCTGGTCGACGAGGAGCACCGGCTGCGCGCGGAGGCCCAGGCCCACGAGTCCGGCACCGAGGGCGAGCCCAGCGAGCGGCTGCGCGCCCTGGAGGAATCCCTCGACCAGTGCTGGGACCTGCTGCGCCGCCGCCGGGCCGCCCGTGCCACCCACGGCGACCCCGACTCGCAGGGCGAACGCCCCAAGCCCGAGGTGGAACGCTACCTGCAGTGATCGGTACGGGCGGGTCGGGCAGCCGCTGGGGCCACCCGACCCGCTCCGGTCAGCGGATGCCCGCCTCGCGCAGCAGCTCCCCGGTCAACGCGCCGGGGTCGGCCTGTTCGGCGCTCAGCCCTCGGGCCACGAACCAGGCGCTGACCACCCGCACGTCCCGGGCCAGCAACTCGGGCCCCTGCGGGTTCGCCACCACGTCGACCACCTGCGGCAGGTCGATCACGACCAGCCGCCCGGAGTGCACGAGCAGGTTGTACGGCGACAGGTCGCCGTGGGCGTAGCCGGCCCGGGCCAGCACACGCAGCGCCTCGACCAGTTGGCCCCAGAGGTCGCGCAGCTCGGCCGGGCCGGGCCGGAGCTGGGCCAGGCGGGGCGCCCCCAGGCCCGACTCGGCGTCGCCGACGAACTCCAGCATCAGCTCGGTGCCCCGCAACTGCACGGGGTACGGCACGGCGATCCGGTCGTGCCCGGCGCCGATCTCCCAGAGTCGCGCCAGCGCGGCGAACTCGGCCGCCGCCCACTGCCCGGCGATCATCTGACGGCCGAAGGCCGTCCGGCCGGCCATCGCCCTCATCTCCCGGGAGCGCCGCACCCGACGACCCTCCAGGTAGCCGGCGTCGCGGTGGAACAGCCGGTGCTCGGCGTCCCGGTATCGCTTGACCGCCAACAGGCAGGACCGGTCCGTGCCCGGTACCGCGCGGCGGACCAGGTGGACGTCCGCCTCCTTGCCGGTCTTCAGCACACCCAGCTCGGTGTCCTTGGCGGCCAGCTCGGTGACCAGCCACTCCGGGTGCGGGTGTGGTCCGTGCACCGCGTCGTCCCAGGACGACCAGCGTTCGCCGGTGTCGGGGTCGGGCTCGGTGTCGGGGTCGGCGGGCGGCTCGGTGGGCCGGGCCCGCTTCAGGAACTGCGGTTCGTCGTCGTCGAAGCGGCGCTTGCCGCGGGTCCGGCGCTCCAGCGCCGGGAGGTCATGATCGCGCACTGTGGTGAAATTCCCTTGGTCGAGGCTGAGATAGGCAGCTGGAAGCGACCTGCGAAGACGGCCATGGCCGACCTCCTCTCCTCGATCGGGCGGTACGCCCGGTGCACGATGCGCCGCTCATCCTCGCGGCAGCCCTGAGCACGGGTCAACCGAATTACGGCAGGGACGCGACGGCGGGTACGCGTCAGCTCGCGAGCACCGTGGCGACCGCAGCGATCAGCCCGTCCACCGTGCGGCTGGGCGCGAAACGGACGTCCGACCAGGTTCGCCCCCGGTGCAGCCAGACGCTGGGCAGCCCGACCGCGGCCGCGCCGCCGATGTCCGCCTCCGGGCTGTCGCCGACCACCCAGGCGCCCCGCAGCGGCATCCGCACCCGTTGCGCGGCGAGCGCGAAGATCCGCGGGTTGGGTTTGCTGACCCCGGCCTCCTCGGAGATCACCCAGTCGGCGACGTAGCGGTCCAGGCCGGTACGACGGATCTTGGCGTCCTCCACGCGTACCGTGCCGTTGCACACCACCACGGGCACCCAGCCCGCGTCGTCGGCGATGCGCAGCGCGCAGGCGGTCAGCGGATCGAGTCGGGTCTGCGCCACCACCCCGTCGTGCAGCTCCTCCACCAGGTCGATCGAGGGGATACGCAGCTCGTAGCGGTCCCGGATCGCGTCGGCCAGGTCCCAGCGGTCGGTCAACCCGTCCGCGTCGATCGAGATCAGCCAGTCGATGTCGGTGGGAGGCGCGCCGATGCCGTCCAGGAAGCGCTCACCCCAGCGGCGGAACGGCCCGGCCCGGTCCAGCAGGGTGTTGTCCAGGTCCAGCAGGAGCAGTGGCACTCGGGCACCCTACGGGACCGACGTGTCCGCCAACAGGGCCCGCGTGTGTCGATCTGACGGTGGGCTCAACCGGTCAGCGCCACCCGCGGGCCGCCCTGGCTCGGCAGCAGATCGGCGAGCATCGAATGGGCCGCCCGGGTGGCCGTGAGCGCGGCCGGATCGAGCGTCGCCACCAGCGTGTCCGTGCCCTCGTCAGCGCCCCGGGCGAGCGTCCGACCCTGCGGGTCGTAGATCGCCGCGCCGCCGTTGAACCGCCACGGGTCGCTGCCGCCGACGGCGTTGGCGAACACCACGAACATCGTGTTGTCCAGGGCCCGTGCCGCGTAGTACAGGTCCCGGCGATGCTCCGAGCCGGCCAGGTAGCCACTGGGGCACAGGTAGGCGTGCGCGCCGTCGAGCGCGGCGGCGCGGCCGTGCTCGGGGAAGCAGCCGTCGTAGCAGATGCCCAGCCCGAGCCGCCAGTCGTCGACGAGCAGCGTGGCGCCCCGCACGCCGGGGCTGAACAGCTCGCGTTCGTCGCCCCACAACTGCTGCTTGTCGTACCCGACCCGGACGGCACCGGCGCGGTCGACCACGAGAGCGGCGATGGTCCGCCGCTCGTCCGGGTGCCGGACCGCCGCGCCGACCACCACGGTGATCCCGGCGGTCCGTGCCGCGGCGCGCAGCGGGTCGAGCCGACCGTCGGCGACCACCCCGGCCGGGTCGGCCTCCACGTGGGTGCCGACCGGATCGGCGGCGAGGGTCGGCGGGTGGTACGCGCACAGGTACAGCTCGGGCAGGACGATCACTCGGGCGCCCTGCCCGGCGGCGCCCAGGACCAGCTCGGCGGCTGCCACGGCGTTTCCGGCGACGTCACCCGGCGCGGGGGTGGCCTGGACGGTGGCGACGGTCAGCGGGTCGGACGGCGCGGGGTGGGAGCGGGTCACCGGAGGATCGTAAACGGCTGGTTACCAAGCCGTACGTACGGTTTGCGCGGCAAGGGGTGACCTGCGACGATCGACGTGTGCCCAGAGTAAGTCAGGACCAGCTCGATGCGCGCCGGCAGGAGATCCTTGCCGCGGCCCGGGCGTGTTTCGCCCGGCTCGGCTACGAGGGGGCGACAGTACGGCGCCTCGAGGAGGCCACCGGGCTGTCCCGGGGCGCCATCTTCCACCACTTCCGCGACAAGGACTCGCTCTTTCTCGCCGTCGCGGAGGACGACGCCGCCGCCATGGTCGAGACGGTCGCCCGCAACGGTCTGGTGCAGGTGATGCGCGATCTGCTGGCCCGCGCGGTCTCGCCGGACACCACCGGCTGGCTGGGCAGCCAACTGGAGGTCTCCCGCCGGCTGCGCACCGATCCGGCGTTCGCCAAGCGCTGGGCGGAGCGGTCGGCCGCGATCGCCGAGGCGACCCGGGACCGGTTGGCCCGCCAGCGCGACGCCGGGGTGCTGCGGGAGGACGTACCAATCGACGTGCTGGCCCAGTTCCTGGAGCTGGCCTACGACGGCCTGGTGCTGCACCTGGCGATGGGCCGACCGGCCGGCGACCTGGGCCCGGTCCTCGACCTGGTCGAGGAGGCGGTCCGCCGCCGCTGAGGGAAGGCGGACCGCCGCCGTTGAGCGGTGCCGGCGCGTGTCTCCGCCTCCGTCGACGACGCGGGTGCCCCGGCCGAGCCGGATGGCGTTGGTGCTCCACAATGGGGCCGCCGACCCCTCCGGCGACAGGAGCAGCCGATGATCGTCCACGCCGCCTCGGGCGACACCTGGGGCATTCCCGGCCCGACCTTCCTCCGGCTCTACCTCGTGGTGGCCGTCGTGGTGACCGCACTCGCGGTGCTGCACCGGGTACGCCTCGCCACCGGCACGGAACCCCTCGTCGCCGAGCCGCTCGGCCCACAGGAGGTCGCCTACCTCAACGGTGGGCCGGCCCTCGCGGTACACGCCGCGCTGGGCGGCCTGCGGGGCAGCGACGCGGTCGGCGTCGGTCCGGATCGCCGCCTGCGCACCACCGGCCCGACCCCGACCGGGCTCACGCCGCTGGAACAGGCTATCCACGGGGCCGCCCACCGGCGCGTCCATGCCCGGGACCTCGGCCAGGACCAGCGGGTAGCTGCCGCGCTCGACAAGCTCCGCACCAGCCTCGAAGGGCGTGGACTGCTCGTGAGCCAGGCGCGGCTGACCACCGCACGACAGTGGCGGCTGCTCCTCGCCGCCCTCCTGGTGTTCGGCGTCGTACGGCTGTTCGCCGGCCTGGTCAACGGGCGGCCGGTGGGCTTTCTGCTGCTCACCCTGGCCGGCGTGCTGGTGGCGGCGCTGCTGCTCTGGCGCGTACCGGAGACGACGCGGGCCGGGCGCAGCGCGCTGCGCGACCTGCGGACCCGACACCACCATCTCGCCCCCGACGCGTCCCCCGCGTACGCCACCTACGGCGCGGCCGGCGCGGCGATGGGCGTGGCGCTGTACGGCACGGCGTCGCTGTGGGCGATCGACCCGGGCTTCGCCGAGCAGGCCGAGATCCAGCGCCAGGTGATCGCCAGCAGCGGCTGGTCGGGTGCGGGCGGCGAATCGTCGGGTACGACCGGCAGCTCCTGCGGCGGTGGCAGCTCCTGCGGGGGCGGGGGCGGGTGCGGTGGCGGGGGCGGGTGCGGCGGATGACCGGCCCGTACGGCGTCGGCATCGGCTGGCGTCCCGAGATCGCCGGTTTCGTGGCCGAGCTGCCCGGGTTGCGCTTCGTCGAGGTGGTGGCCGAGTCGGTGGCGGCGAGCGGGCCACTCCCGACCGGGCTGACGCAGCTGCGTGAGCGCGGCGTGCCCGTCGTACCCCACGGGGTGCGGCTCTCCCTCGGCGGCGCCGAGCCGGTCGACCCGGCCCGCGTGGCCCACCTGGCTGCGGTCGCCCAGCGGGTGGACGCGCCGCTGGTCAGCGAGCACATCGCGTTCGTGCGGGCCGGCGGGTTGGAGGCCGGGCATCTGCTGCCGCTGCCGCGCAGCCGGGAGGCGCTCGACGCGGTCTGCGCGAACGTGGCGCGGGCGCAGGAGCAGCTACCGGTGCCGATCGCGCTGGAACCGATCGCCGCCCTCTTCGACTGGCCCGACGACGAGCTGGACGAGGCGGACTTCCTCACCGAGATCCTGGACCGGACCGGCGCGCTACTGCTACTGGACGTCGCCAACGTGCACGCCAACGCCCGCAACCGGGGCACCGATCCGCTCGCGCTGCTCGACCGGCTGCCGCTGGACCGGATCGGCTACGTGCACGTGGCCGGTGGTTCCGAGCGCGGCGGCTTCTACCACGACACGCACACCCATCCGGTGCCGCCGGAGGTGTTGGAGTTGGTCGGCGCGCTCTGCGCCCGGCAGCGGCCACCGGCGCTGCTGCTGGAACGCGACGGCGGTTACCCACCGGCCGCCGAGCTGCGCGCCGAACTGGACGCCCTGGCCGCCGCATCCGGCTTCCCGGCCGTGACATGACCGGCGCTGTCAACGGCGACCGGGACCGCCGGCAGGGCGCGCCCGAGCGGACCCCACCCCGCCCCGACCTCGCCGCGCGGCAGGCGGAACTGGTCGCGGCGCTGGTCGCCGGAGGCCCGCCGCCGGCCGGGTTCGCGGCGGGGCCACTCGCCGCCGCCCGGGCGGCGCTGCTGGGCAAACGCGCCGGCGAGGTGGCCCGGCACTGGCCGCTGCTCGCTGCCGGCCTCGGCGCGGCATGGCTGGCGACCTTCGCCGGCTGGGCCGCCGACCGCCCCACGGCGGGCTCGCTGCGCGACGGCTGGGACCTGGCCCGAGCGCTGCGGGAACGCGACACCCTGCCGCCGGCCGGGGCGGAGGAGCTGGCCGTCCGGGAGGCGAGCCTGCGCTACGACGGGCACACCGCGCCACGTCCGCGCCGGCTGCCGGCCGTGGCCCGCGCCAGCGGTGCCGTCGCGGTGCAGGTCGCCGGTCGGGTACGCCTGCTGCGCCCCGCCCCACGTCCACCCGCGGACGTTGGCGGGAGCGCGCCGGATGGGGCAGGATCGGCGTTATGGATCTCGGACTGACCGACCGCGTGTACGTGCTCACCGGCGCCTCCCGCGGCCTGGGTTACGCGACGGCGCAGTGCCTGGTCGCCGACGGCGCGCGGGTGGTGCTCTCGGCCCGCGACGCCGACGCGGTGGCTGCCGCCGCCGAGCGCCTGGGCGGCCCGGGCAAGGCGGTCGGCGTCACCGCCGACCTGGCCGACCCGCAGACCCCCGAGCGGCTCGTCGCGGCGGCCCGGACGCACTTCGGCCGGCTCGACGGCGCGCTGATCTCGGTCGGCGGCCCGCCCGCCGGCAACGCCGCGGCGATCACCGATGAGCAGTGGCGGCACTCCTTCGAGACCGTCTTCCTGGGCACCGTCCGCGCGGCACGCACGGTCGCCGGGGCGCTGCCCGAGGGGGGCGCGATCGGGCTGGTGCTGTCCACCTCGGCCCGTGGTCCGGTGCCCGGCCTCGGCATCTCCAACGGCCTGCGGCCCGGCCTGGTCGGCGTCGCCAAGGACATCGCCGACGACTTTGGCCCGCGCGGCGTACGCGTCGTCGGCCTGCTGCCCGGCCGGATCCTCACCGACCGCAACCGGGAGCTGTTCGCCGCGACCGGCGACCCGGAGCGCGCCCGCGCCGAGGCGGAGGCGAGCATCCCGCTGCGACGCCTCGGTGACCCGGCCGAGTTCGGCCGGGTGGCCGCGTTCGTGCTCTCCCCCGCCGCCAGCTACCTGACCGGCCTCACCGTGCCGGTCGACGGCGGCGCGCTGCGCGGCCTGTGACAGCGGGTGGCCGAGCCGGCGATGTGCCTCCGGCGCTGGGCCGTCGTACCAGCGCGGGTGCCGCGCATCCCCGTCCCACCCGGGCGGACCTGGCGGCGGCCGCCGATCGGACCATTCCCGACGTGCTCGCCCCGGGGTTGGCGGTGCTGTTGGTGGGCATCAACCCCGGCCTCTGGTCGGCGGCCACCGGTTGGCACTTCGCCCGGCCGGGCAACCGGTTCTGGCCGGCGCTGCACCTGGGCGGGTTCACTCCCCGACTGCTGCACCCGAGCGAGCAGGACGAGTTGCCGGCCCTCGGGCTCGGCATCACCAACATGGCCGCCCGGGCCAGCGCCCGTGCCGACGAGCTGAGCGCCGAGGAACTGCTCGACGGCGCGGCGATCCTGACCGACAAGGTTGCCCGGCACCGGCCGCAATGGGTGGCCGTGGTCGGGGTGACCGCGTACCGGATCGGTTTCCAGCGACCCAAGGCCGCGTTCGGGCCGCAGCCGGAGTCGCTGGCCGGGGCACGGCTGTGGGTGCTGCCGAACCCGAGCGGCTTGAACGCGCACTTCACCTCGGTGACGCTGGGCGCGGCGTTCGCCGAACTGCGGCTTGCCACGGGTCTGCCGGACCGCCGTCCGGTCTGAAGGCGCGGGCCAGTGCTCCGATCCGACGCGTCCGGCCCTAGCCTGGCGGTTGATGAGAGACGCACGTTCCTCGCTCATCTCCGCGTGCTCGCCGAACGCGCGGCCACCAGGCACGATGCTTCAGTGCTGCTGCACCGGCAGGCCTGCTTCCTTGCCGGCATGGACCCCACCAAGGCGGCGGCAGGATGGCTCACCCGACGCACGACCGCCGCCGGCCGGTACTGGGTCGGCGAGGTGCCCTACCGCCACCGCGACGACTCGTTCATGCCCGGGACGCTCGCGGACTGGCACGGCTCGATCCTTCTTCGGCATCTGGTCCAGCATCTCGACCCAGGACACCCCTTCGTCGACCTCAACATCCATAACGTCTGGGCCCTGCTGACCGCACGACGCGGTCTCGCTCTCGACGATCCCGCCGCGACTCGGTCACTCTTGGACCGCAGCATCCCACTCTTGGACGATGACCGGATCTCCGCGCAGTCGCCCCAGGAACTAACCTCGATCGTCCACAGCCTGCGGGCAGACGGATTCACCGGGACAGGGGCGGGCAGATGAGCGACGACCACGAGGCCGCCGGAGCGATGAACTTCATCCCGGCGGCATGACGTAGTCCGCCCCACGACCGACACCGTGACGTGTCAGTTGGCGGCGGCGGGCGGCATGGCCTCGTCGGCGACGTACGTGCCCAGGGGCATGACCACCGGCTCGGGGCCGGTCGCGTCCACGAAGGGACGGGGCGAGTCGACGACCGCGAACTGGGTGCGGTACAGCTCGGCGTAGAGGCCACCGACCGCGACCAGCTCGTCGTGCCGCCCCCGCTCGACGATCCGCCCGCCGTCGAGCACGAGGATCTGGTCGGCGTCGCGGACGGTGGAGAGCCGGTGCGCGATCACCAGGGCGGTACGTCCGGCGAGCGCCACCGACAGCGCGCGCTGCACCGCAGCCTCGCTCTCCGAATCGAGGTGCGCGGTCGCCTCGTCGAGGATGACGATCGACGGGGCCTTGAGCAGCAGCCGGGCGATGGCGATGCGCTGCTTCTCGCCGCCGGAGAAGCGGTAGCCGCGCTCCCCCACCGTCGTGTCCAGGCCGTCGGGCAGCGACCGGACCAGGTCGGCGACCTGGGCGCCGGCGAGCGCGGCCCAGATGTCGTCGTCGGTGGCGTCCGGCTTGGCGTAACGCAGGTTCTCGGCGATCGTCTCGTGGAACAGGTGCGAATCCTGCGTGACCACACCGATCTCGTCGCGCAGGGAGGCGAGCGTCGCGTCGCGGACGTCCACCCCGCCGACGAGCACCTGCCCGTCGGTGACGTCATAGATCCGGGAGATGAGCATGGACAGCGTCGACTTGCCGGCGCCGGACGGGCCGACCAGGGCGACCATCTGCCCCGGCTCGACGCTGAACGAGACACCCTTGAGCACCGGCTCGTTGACCGTCCGGTCGAGGGTGGCGACCTCCTCCAGCGAGGCGAGGGAGATCTCGGCGGCGCTCGGGTAGCGGAAGCGCACGTCGCGGAAGTCGACCCGCCCGGTGCCCCGGGGCACCGGCACCGCGTCGGGCTTCTCCACGATGCCGGGCTTGAGGTCGAGCACTTCGAAGACACGGTCGAAGGAGACCAGCGCGCTCATCACGTCGACGCGGACGTTGGAGAGCGCGGTGAGCGGCCCGTACAGGCGGGTGAGCAGCAGCGCCAGGGTCACGACGGTGCCCGCGCTGACGCCTCCGGTGACGGCGAGCCAGCCGCCGAGACCGTAGGTGAGCGCCTGCGCCAGCGAGGCGACCAGCAGCATGGCGACGAAGAACGTCCGCGAGTACATGGCGGACTGGATGCCGATGTCACGCACCCGCTCGGCCCGGTCGGCGAACCTGCGGGCCTCGATCTCGGGCTGGCCGAACAGCTTCACCAGCAGCGCGCCGGCCACCCCGAACCGCTCGGTCATGGTCGCGCTCATCTTGGCGTCGAGGTTGTACGCCTCGCGCGTGATGTCGGCCAGCCGCCGGCCCACGCGGCGCGCCGGGATGATGAAGATCGGCAGCAGCACCAGCGAGAGCGCGGTGATCTGCCAGGAGAGGGTGAACATCACCGCGGCCGTGAGCACCAGCTGGATGACGTTGCTGACCACGCCGGACAGGGTGGAGGTGAACGCCCGCTGCGCGCCGAGCACGTCGTTGTTGAGCCGGCTGACCAGGGCGCCGGTCTGGGTGCGGGTGAAGAACTGCAACGGCATCCGCTGCACGTGGTCGTAGACACGGGTGCGCAGGTCGAGGATGATGCCCTCGCCGATGCGGGCGGAATACCACCGCTGGGCCAGGGACAGCAGCGCGTCGGCGACCGCCAGCGCCGCGATGAACAGGGCCAGCCGGATGACGAGCTGACCGGCCTCGGTGCCGCCCCGGTTGATCGCGTTGATCACGTCACCGGCGAGCACCGGGGTCGCGACGCCGATGATGGCGGCGAGCACGACGGTGGCCAGGAACACGACGATGTCGCGCCGGTAGGGCTGGGCGAAGGCCACGATGCGGCGGGCAACCCCGCGCTTGAGCCGGTGGGCGGAGACCTCGTCGCGGTTGCGCATCGACCGGAGCATGCTCCACCCGGCCATGCCACCGCCGGACATCGGGTTGGACACCAGTCACCTCCGGGTTGTCGGGCAGACCGCACTGTCAGGTCAATTCTCCCGACAGCTGTGACAACCTCGGTCGTAACCTGGATCTTCCCGTGCGGTCCTTACTATTCGCCCCGGCCGGCGAGATCGCGCAGGCGGCGGGTCTGCGCCTCCCGCTCGGCCCGCTGCTGGTCGGCGTGCGACCGCCCGGCCGCGCCAGCGAGCAGCGCCTTGATCTCCACCACCGCGTCGCGGGCGCCGGCCAGCAGGCCCGCAGTGAGGTCACGGACCGCGTCGTCCAGCTCCGCCGGGGGTACGACGAGAGTGGCCAGACCGATCCGGTCCGCCTCGGCGGCGTCCAGCCGGCGGCCCGTCGCGCAGATCTCCAGCGCCCGGGAATAACCGACGAGTTCGACGAGGCGCTTCGTACCGGCCAGGTCGGGCACCAGCCCGAGCGTCACCTCGGCCATCGAGAACTTCGCGTCGGTGGCGAGGACCCGCAGGTCACAGGCGAGGGCAAGCTGGAAGCCGGCGCCTATCGCGTGCCCCTGCACCGCCGCCACGGAGATGACGTCCGGCCGGTGCAGCCAGGTGAAGCCGCCCTGGAACTCGGCGATCCGGTCCGCGCACTTCTCTTCGGGCAGCGTGGCCAGCTCGGCGAACGACCCCGGGCCGGAGGCGCCGGCCACCGCGACGTCGAGGCCGGCGGAGAACGCACGCCCCTCGCCCCGCACCACCACCACCCGTACGTCGCCGGGCAGGTCGCGGGAGAAGTCGCTCATCGCGCGCCACATCTCAGGCGTCTGGGCATTGAGCACGTCGGGCCGGCACAACGTCACCGTGGCAACCGGCCCGTCGCAGGTCAGCCGAACCCCGGTCGCCTCGGCGGTCACCGGGCTGCCCGGGGCGCGGCGGTGGTGAACGACGCGAAGGGGCGGGTCACGCCTTCTTGCGGCGCCGGGCGCCGCCGCGCTGACGCAGCTGAACCCCGGACTCGGTGAGCACTCGGTGGATGAACCCGTAGGAACGGCCGGTCGAGGCCGCCAGCGCGCGGATGCTCTCCCCCGAGGTGTACCGCTTTACCAGGTCCTTGGCGAGCGTCTGACGCTCGGCTCCGACGATCCGGCGACCCTTCTCAGTGCTGGTGGCTGTGCCAGTGGCTGCCATGCTGTGTCCTCACGTCCCAGACTGTGCGGTTCGGATACGGTCCCACCTATTAGACCGCCTCGGACGATCATGCGCCAGATATCAACTCTTCGCCAACCGACACGCTATGCAATGTCAGGTTCCCGATAGAGTGATCCTCGCGAGGAGGTCCCGAGTGGGCCACTCCGGCGCGTTGACGCCTCCACCCGTACGCTCCCGGGGTGATCGACCTGTTCGGCACCGCGGCCGGCGCGGCCGTGGTCTTCGGCGCCACCGACATCGACGACATCGTCATCCTCACGCTGTTCTTCGTCGCGGCCCGCACCACCGGCCGGCCCCGCACCTGGCAGATCGTCACCGGCCAGTACCTCGGCATCGGCGCGCTCGCGGTGGCCAGCGCGGTGGTCGCCGCCGGGCTGCTGGTCGTGCCGGACCCGTGGACCGGCCTGCTCGGCCTACTGCCGATCGCGCTGGGCGTCCGCGCGCTGTGGCATTCCGACGACGACGAGCCCGCCACCGTCGTCACCGGCACGCTCGGCGTCGCCGGGGTGACCATCGCCAACGGCGCCGACAACGTGGCCGTCTACGTACCCGTGTTCCGGGCCCTCGGTCCCGGCGACAGCGCGGTCTTCCTGCTGGTCTTCGTGCTGCTCGTCGGCCTGTGGTGCGCCGCCGCGGCGTGGCTCGGCGGCCACCGGCGGGTGGTACGCCTGGTGGAGCGCGCCGGGCACTGGCTGGTACCGGCGATCTTCGTCGGCATCGGCGTGGTGATCCTGGTCGGCTCCGGCGTGCTCGGCCGGCTGGTCGACCTGCTGGGCTGACGGCCGGGCCTCCGGCCCGACCCGACGGCCGCGCGCGGTCAGGCCAGCTCGACCAGTTCGAGGAGGTCGTCGCTCCAGGCGTCCTCGTCGCCGTCGGGCAGCAGGATCGCGCGGTCCGGCTTGAGCGCGAGCACCGCGCCCGGGTCGTGCGTGACCAGCACGATCGCGCCCGGATAGTTGGCGATCGCGTCGAGCACCTGCTCGCGGCTGACCGGGTCGAGGTTGTTCGTCGGCTCGTCGAGCAGCAGCACGTTGGCGCCCGAGCAGACCAGCGTGGACAGGGCCAGCCGGGTCTTCTCGCCGCCGGAGAGCACCCCGGCCGGCTTGTTCACGTCGTCGCCGGAGAACAGGAACGCGCCGAGGATCTTGCGCAGATCGGTGTCGGACTGCTCGATCGCGGCGGCGCGCATGTTCTCCAGCACCGTCCGCTCCACGTCCAGCGTCTCGTGCTCCTGCGCGTAGTAGCCCAACCGCAGCCCGTGCCCGGCGTGCACCCCGCCGGTGTCGGGGCTGAGCAGGCCGCCGAGCATTCGCAGCAGCGTCGTCTTGCCAGCGCCGTTGAGCCCGAGGATGGCCACCCGGGAACCCCGGTCCACGGCGACGTTGACGTCGGTGAAGATCTCCAACGAGCCGTACGACTTGGACAGGCCGGTCGCGGTCAGCGGCGTCTTGCCGCACGGGGCCGGGCTGGGGAAGCGCACCTTCGCCACCCGGTCGGCGACGCGTACCTCCTCCAGGCCTGAGATCAGCTTCTCGGCGCGGCGGGCCATGTTCTGCGCGGCGACGGTCTTGGTGGCCTTTGCCCGCATCTTGTCGGCCTGCGCCATCAGCGCGCCGGCCTTCTTCTCCGCGTTGGCCCGCTCGCGGCGGCGGCGTCGCTCGTCGGTCTCGCGGGCCTCCAGGTACGCCTTCCAACCCAGGTTGTAGACGTCGATCACGGAACGGGTGGCGTCGAGGAACCAGACCTTGTTGACCACCGACTCCAGCAGCGCGCCGTCGTGGGAGATCACGATGAGCCCGCCCTTGTGGTTGGCGAGGAAGCCGCGCAGCCAGGTGATCGAGTCGGCGTCGAGGTGGTTGGTGGGCTCGTCGAGCAGCAGGATGCCGCCGCCGTTCTCACCGGCGTCGCGGAACAGGATCCGGGCCAGCTCGATACGCCGGCGCTGACCGCCGGAGAGGGTGCCGATGGTCTGGGCGAGCGCGCGGTCCGGCAGCCCGAGGTTGGCGCAGATCCGGGCGGCCTCGGCCTCGGCGGCGTACCCACCCAGGGCGGCGAACTGGTCCTCCAGCACGCCGTAGCGGCGGACCAACTTGTCGTCGGCGTCCTCGGCGAGGCGCTCCTCGACCTCCTTCATCTGGGCCATCAGCACGTCCAGACCGCGGGCGGAGAGCACCCGGTCGCGGCCGGTGACCTCCAGGTCGCCGGTGCGGGGGTCCTGCGGGAGGTAGCCGATGGCGCTGCGCTGGTCGATCTGGCCGCCGTACGGCTGCCCCTCACCGGCGAGCACCTTGAGGGTGGTGGTCTTGCCGGCGCCGTTGCGGCCGACGAGGCCGATCCGATCACCGGGCTGCACGCGCAGGGTGGTGTCGGACAGCAGGATCCGGGAGCCGGCACGCAGCTCCAGGCCGGTGGCAGTGATCATCTCGTGGGACTCGCTCTCGGGGGGGTCTGGAAGGCTGACTCAGGGCACGCGAAAGCGCCGGCGGGCGGTGGGCCCGTCGGCGCGGGGGGGTTCAGCCTTCGCAGCGCGGCACGGCGACAAGTGTACCGGGCGCTCACGTACGATCCGCTCGGATTACCAATCAAGATCATCGGGTACCGGAACGCCTGTCCGGACCCCGTCCGGCACTCAGGCGACGAAACGATATACAAACAACATTCATCGACATCAGGCGATCGGGGTCACCATGGAACTCAACGAGCAGGCCGAGCTCGACACCTCCCAGGCCAACGACCTGGGTCACGGCAGCGGCGGCGGGTCGGGCGGCGGCATCGGCATCCCCATCCCGGGAGGCGGCGGCCGGGGCGGCATCATCGGCATCGTGGTAGCCGTGCTCATCGCCCTGCTCGGCGGGGGCTTCGGCCTCAACGCCATGAACAATGGCGACGAGGGTGGACAGGCCCGAGGCGACGACCTGGACCAGGTGTGCTCCACCGCGAACCCGGACCGTCTCCAGGACGCGCGCTGCCGCAACCTGCTCTACGTCAACAGCATCCAGGGCTACTGGCAGAAGGCGTACCCGAAGCTGGGCAACGGCACGTACGAGCCCACCACCACGAACTTCTTCCAGGCGGCCGTGAACACCGGCTGTGGGCAGGCCGACTCGGGCGTCGGCCCGTTCTACTGCCCCGCCGACCAGAAGGTGTACATCGACCTGAGCTTCTACGACGAGCTGGCCTCCCGGTTCGGGGCCAAGGGCGAGTTCGCCCAGCCGTACGTCCTCGCTCATGAGTACGGCCACCACGTCCAGGACCTGCTCGGTACCAACGCGAAGGCCGGTCAGGGCGACCAGAGCGGCCCCCGCTCCGCCTCCGTCCGGCTGGAGTTGCAGGCCGACTGCTACGCGGGCGCCTGGGCCAAGCACGCCAGCGAGAGCAAGGACAGAACCGGCGAGAAGCCACTGTTCAAGTCGATCACCGAGGCCGACGTCAGTCAGGCCATCGACGCCGCCGAGGCGATCGGTGACGACAGCATCCAGGAGCGCTCCGGCGGTCAGGTCAACCCCGACCAGTTCACCCACGGCACGTCCGAGCAGCGCAAGCGCTGGTTCAGCCAGGGCTACGACCAGGGCGACCCGAAGACCTGCGACACCTTCGGCACCGATCAGCTCTGACATCCGTACCGCACGATCGTGGCAGGCCTGCCGAGCAGGCCTGGCACGCTGTCGTCCGACCGTCAGTCGAGCCGCGACACCTGGTACTGCCCGATCAACCAGACCTCCCCGACCCGCCGCACGAGCACGCCGAGGTACACGGTCAGCGCCGGCCGGTCGGTGGAGCCGAACTCGACCTCCAGATAGCCCAGGACCACGTCGTCGGCGAGCCGCCGGGCCTCCCTGATCTCGTACGCGTCACTCCGCAGCGTCGGGTGCCGGGTCGCGCAGCCTGATCCGTACCGCCCGGGCCGCGCCCACCGCGGCCACCAGCACCGCATGCCGAGGCTCCGGCACGTCGAGCAGCCGCTCGGCACGCAGCGGCACGAGCGGGGCCAGCCGCCGGTCCACCAGCACCGTGTCCACGGCCCGCCGGTCACCACCGCAGACGAGGGCCGCCAGCTTCGCCGCCTCCGGCAGCAGCAGCCGTACGGCCAGGTCCGCCGCGTCGCCCAACGCCGCCTTGGCCTGGTTGTCGCGCCGCCGGGCGAACCGGTGCTGCGACCACCCACCGGCGGCGGTGCGACCCTGCACGTACCGGGTGTCCACCTTGGAGACCACCAGGTCGGCGCCCTGCGCCACGCCGATCGCCACCGCGCCCTTGCGGGCCAGCAGCAGGCCGATCCGGCGGGGCACGACGACCGAGGCCACGAACCCGGCGACGTCGTCGCGGGCCGGCACCCCGGGTGGGGCGTACACCTCGGCGGTCGCCCCGTCGGCGGCGGTGAGCAGCAGCCCGTACTCCCGCCCGGTCGTGGTGTGCGGGCCGTGCCGGTCGGCGAAGCCCTCCACCCAGCGGCCGACGCGGGCCGGGTCGACCTCGACCCACCGGCCTCCCCCGGCGGCGGGTCGACTGGTCATCGCCCGACCGTACGCCACGGCCGGCACGGGGAGACCGTCAGCCCGGCAGCAGCGCCGCCACCGCCAGCGCGGCGATGAGCACGCTGGAGAGCACGCCGGTGACCAGCCGGCCGCGCGGGCCGGTCAGGGCGCGGCCGACCACCGTGCCGCCGCCGGCGATGAGCAGCTGCCAGCTCGCCGAGGCCAGGAACACACCGGCCACGAACAGTGTCGCCCGGAGCAGTCCCGCGTCGGCCGTGTCCGAACGACCGAGCACCAACGCGACGAAGTAGAGCACCGTCGTCGGGTTCAGCAGGGTCAACCCGAGCAGCGCCGCGTAGGCACGGCCCGGACTGCCCATGCCGCCCCGACCGCCCCGCGCCGTCGGCGTCTCCCGTGAACGGTGGGCGGCCCAGGTCCGCCAGAAGCCGTGCACGGCGAGCGCCAACAGGACCACGGCGGCGACCACCCGCAGCGGACCGGCGGCCGGCGCGATGACCCCGGCCAGGCTGGCACCGCCCAGCGCGGCCACCGCCGCGTAGAGCCCGTCGGCCGTCGCCACCGCGAGCGCCGCCGCCACACCGACCCGGAACGAGGTACGGGCACTGAGCCCCAGGATGAGGATCGCGATCGCGCCGACGGGGATGGCGACGCCGTAGCCGGCCACCAGGCCGGCGAGGAACGCCCCGCTCACGACGACGGGCGACGAATAGAGGCCCGCCCCGGCACCGGCCGCTGTCGACGACCGGGGGTCGTCGCAGGGACCAGGACCTTCATCGGGTACGCCTCAATCACAGTCGGCATCCTGCGCCCCGCCCCGCACCCCCGCAACAGATTTCCCCGCCCCGCGCCCCGCGCCCCGCGCCCCGCGCCCCGCGCCCCGCGCCCCGCGCCCCGCGCCCCGCGCCCCGCGCCCCGCGCCAAGATCCTCACAACTTCACCGATGTTGCTGCCTCAGCCGTGTCGGAAACAGCAACATCAGTGAAGTTGCGCGGATCTAGCGGCCGGCCGGCCTGCGAGCCCACCGGAGGCGAGCCGCGAACGACGACACCGAGCAAGATCGTGCTCGAACCACGATGTACCACGATGTAGTGGCCTCGGCGACGCACCGAGGCCACTACATCACTGAACATCACCGATCGAGCACGATCTTGGCCCCGCCAGGGCGATCAGTCCCGCGTTCCGGGCCACTGGGGGTCGCGGCCGAAGTAGGCGAGCAGGACGCTGACTTCGTCGGCCTTCTCGCCGGGATCGAGCGCTGCCGCGTACGCGCCATAGGCCCGCAGCGGCTCGACGATCTGCCGTGCGACCTCGAGCAGGGGGCGGGCCAGGTCGTCGTGGAGCGGGGATGGCTGGCCGGTGGCCACCGCGATGTCCCAGGCGTGCACCACGGCATCGAGGGCGCAGGCCACGGCTGCCGCCTGGGCCGGCAGCGCGCCCTGTGGCAGCGGCGTCGGCACCTGCGGGTCGTCGTCGCCGACACCTGCCCAGGCGCGGGCGGACGCGTCGAGGGCGGAGTTCAGCCCGATCAGCTTGTCCCCCTCGATCCGCCCGGAGGGCGCGAACGGGTCCTCGTCGGGTCCCACCCCGCCGGTGATCGCCGCCGCGTAGCCGATCTGGTCGCCGGTCGCGTGCTGGAGCACCTGGGTGACGGTCCACCGCTCGCAGGGGGTGGACCGGTCCCAGGCGTCGGCCGGAATCCCCTGGGCGGTCGTCCGCAGCGCCCTGTGCGCCTCGTCGAGCACAATCCGCCACTGCCCCGCTGCCAACTCGTTCCTTGTCCCGACCCTCTCCGCCGACCCCGTCAGACGAGCAGGTTCGCCTGATTGCGAAACGGAATGTTCCGCTCTGTTCTGACTTCAGCCCAGCAGACCGGAACGATCCGTTCCACTAGTCGTTGGACCGCATCCCACAACGGATTTTGACCGCATCCCACAACGGATCGAGCGCGGCACCCAGAGGGCACCGCGCTCGACGACTGTGGAACGGGTCAAACGTTGAAGCCGAGGGAACGGAGCTGGTCCCGGCCCTCGTCGGTGATCTTGTCCGGGCCCCACGGCGGGAGCCACACCCAGTTGATCCGGATGTCGTTGACCAGGCCGCCGCCGGGGCCGGTGGTCAGCGCCTGCCGCGCCTGGTCCTCGATCACGTCGGTCAGCGGGCAGGCCGCCGAGGTGAGCGTCATGTCCAGGGTCGCGACGTTCTCGTCGTCGACGTGCACCCCGTACACCAGACCCAGGTCGACCACGTTGATGCCCAACTCCGGGTCGACGACGTCCTTCATCGCCTCCTCGATGTCGGCGATCATGGCCTTGCTGACCCCGCCCGCCGAGGTGGCGGCGTCGCCGGCCCCCGGGGTCGCAGCGTCGTCGGTCGCAGCGTCGTCGGTCGCCGCGTCGTCGGTCGCTGCGGCGGTGGTCGCAGCGTCGTCGGTCGCTGCGGCGGTGGTCGCAGCGTCGTTGGTCGGCGCGTCGTCGGTCGCAGCGGCGGTGGTCGTCGCGGCTCCGTCGGTCGTCACGGCGTCGGCCTGCGGTGCCGCGGTGGCGTCACCGGCCTCCGGCGTCGCCGCGGTAGCGGTGTTCTCGCTCATGCCGTCCCTCCGGTTCGCTTCGTGATGCCACCAGGCACCACAGTGCTGCTGGAAATCGCTCGCTGACGCTCGCTCATTGGTGCACCCTTGTCTCACTCGGGCCGATCGGGGTTCGAGTGCACCGGTGACTGTCGGGCCATCGC